>JBJXFO010000115.1:0-9919 GCA_046154725.1 Parvularculaceae bacterium
CCTCGACCCGGCCGGCTTCAGGCGCGGGCCAGGAGGAAAGAGGTCGCGACGCGCGGCCCCGGCGGACCGAGGCGTCCGCCGCTCACCTTCTGGAGCGATCCCATGACAACCGAAATTCTCGAAACCAGCACCGAGACGCAACGCGCCTGCTTCGTCCCGGTCAGCAAACTCGTCGTGCACGACGCCAATGTGCGGCGGACCGACAAACGCGCCGACATCGAAGCGCTTGCGGCATCGATCGCCGCCCACGGCCTGCTGCAGAACCTCTCGGTCGTCCGAACCGAGGACGGTCGGTATGCCGTCGTCGCCGGCGCGCGCCGGCTGGCGGCGCTGCGCCTGCTCATCAAGCAAGGCCGACTTGCCCGCGACTTCGCCGCCCCCTGCAATATCGTTGAGCCTGCGCTCTGCGCGGAAGCCTCGCTCGCCGAGAATGTTCAGCGCGTCGCCATGAACGCCATGGACGAGATGGAGGCCTTCGCGAAGCTCGTCGATGACGGCCTGAGCGTTGACGCGGTCGCCGAACGCTTCGGTGCGGGCGTGCGTCATGTCGAACAGCGCCTCGCCTTGGGCCGCCTCTCCCCCAAAATACGCGCCGCGTACCGGAAAGGTGAACTCACCCTCGATGTCGCCCGCGCCTTCTGTCTGACGGATGACCACGGCGCCCAGGAGCGCGCGTTCAAACAATTTCCGAAACCCATCAGCCACGCGCCCAGTGTCCGCAACGCGCTCTCTGGCGGGCGAACGCCAGCAACGGACCGGATCGCACGCTTTGTAGGGCTTGAAACCTACGAAGCCGCAGGCGGCCGTATCGTGCGCGACCTGTTCGAGGACGGCGTCGCCTTCCTTGATGACGGCGAGATTCTGCAGCGCCTCGCTGCGGAACGCATTGAAGACCTGCGTGAGACCCTCGCCGCCGAAGGCTGGGGCTGGGTCGACGCGCAATTGCATCACGGCCAGATCGACGGCTGCGCCAGCGAGCGACTGCGGCCACGCACACGTCAACTCTCACAGGCGGAGTGTGAAGCGATCGCCGACCTCGAAGCCGAAATCGAAACGCTCGACAACGAGCTCGAAACCGACGCCGATAATGAGGCGCTGTGGACGGCGCGCGACGGCGCCGAGGCCCGCCTCGATGCGATGCGTGAGTCGCTCCAAAGCTGGGACAGCGCCGAGATGGCGCATGCCGGCGCCGTCATCATCGTCGACCGCAATGGCGAGGCCGCCATCACACGCGGCTTGATCAAGCGGTCCGACGTCAAGGCTATTCGCAAACTGCGCGCGACAGAACCGGCAGCCAAAGGAGATACCGTTGATGAGGCGTCTTCAGACGTTACGGTCGAGCGCGCGCCTGCCTTGCCAAAGTCCCTTGTCGAAAGGCTCACCGCCGCGCGCACGCGCGCCCTCCGCTCCGAGCTCGCCGGCAATCCACACATCGCGCTGGCCCTGACAGTTTCGGCGCTGATCCGCCGGAGCGCCGCACGCAGCGACATTCCCGGCCTCGCTGTCGCGATCTCGCCCGTCGGATTCGACGACGAGGATCGCTTTGAGCAAACCCGCACCGAAGCGTCAGCCGCCTATGTCGAGACGGACCTGGCTCAGCTTGCGAATGAACCCGTCGAAAAGCTCGTCGAGTTGCTGGCTCTGTTTGTCGCGGAAGCACTGGACGTCACCCACGACGGCGCCTCGCCGGGATCGGCGCGCACGCAGACCACTTCCGACGAACTCGCCGCCCTGCTCGATCTCGACATGAGCCGCTACTGGGAAGCGTCTGCAGACTTCTGGGAAAAGGCGCCCAAGGCCTTCACGCTCGAAGCTCTCAGCGCAGCGCCCACGATGGCGTCACTCTCCGAGAAAGCACGCAAACCGAAACTCGCGGCGCTCACCAAGATGAAGCGTGCGGACCTGGCGCGCGTGGCGATGCGGCAGCTCAAGGGCTGGTTGCCCGATGTCCTGATCACGCCGCCGCAGCGTGGCGCTCTGACCGTAACGTCGGCCGGACAGGCGGCGATCGCCCAAGCCGACGCCGCCTGATCCCCGCCTCTTCACTCAATCCTCTCGCGCCGCCGGCACATCCGGCGGCGCTCTTGTTTTCGGAGCATAAAACTCATGACCATCCACACCAACGTCGCCGGCCAGCGCCGCGATATCGCATTCGAGATCACCACCAAGATTCTCACGGAACTGGAGCGCGGCGTCATGCCATGGCGCAAACCGTGGGACGGCGCCCGCACGGGGCTCGCTTTGCCGCGTCGCGCCACCGGCGAAAATTATCGCGGCGTAAACGTCATCATGCTGTGGAGCGCGGCAGTCGCGCAGGGCTACGTGTCGCCCTATTGGATTACGCTCCGCCAAGCTAACCAATTGGGCGCGCATGTTCGCAAGGGCGAACGCGGCGAAATCGTCGTCTATTACGGACAAGCGAAGAAGGCGCGCGAGAACAGCACGGGTGAGAAAGTCGAGGACAGCTTCCGCTTCCTCAAGTTCTTCACCGCCTTCAACGCCGAACAGATCGAAGGATTGCCGGAGCGCTTTTTCCCCGCTTCAGCGGAAACCGACATTCTTCCGATCGCCGAGCATGAAGCCTGGTTTGCAAAGCTCGATATCAAGCGCATCCTGACCCAGGACATCGCTTGTTACATTCCTTCCAAGGATGTGATCGGAATGCCGCCGCTTGCGGCTTTCGATTCAGCGGATCACTACGCGGCGACGCTGAACCACGAAGCGGTCCATGCGACCGGCGCTGCGCATCGCGTCGGCCGCGATATGTCCAAGCGCTTCAGCGCGCATGCGCTCGCAGCAGAGGAACTCGTAGCGGAGATCGGTGCTTCGATCCTGTGCGCGCACCTCGGACTGCCACCAGACCATCTAAGCGATCACGCCTCTTACGTCGGCCACTGGCTGAAACTTCTGAAGGACGACAAGCGCGCGTTCTTATCGGCGGCGGCCCAAGCGCAAACGGCAGTGGACTGGCTACTGACCCAAAGCCCGTTACCGCCAGCGCAACGCCTTGAACGGAATTGCCAATCAGATCGCAAGAAGATTGAAGACTCCCGCGAACGGTCATTCCAACTTTGACGCCTGTTGGCGGACGCTAGATGGTCGCCGCGGAGGGATCACGGCCGACCGCAGTAAAAACGCGCCGCGCGTCGCGGGGCTATCTGGGGCATATCCCCTATGCCGTTGATCTGGGCCACGGCGTCACCGTACGCCCCCTACGCCCGACTGCGCCGAGTTGGCGACAAACAATCCGCGGCGGTTCGGTCAATGGTGAGCAGCTGCGGTCTATCAGCCACCAGCTTTGAAATCCGATAGCGATCGAAGAGGCCAATTGCGCGCGCTCATCGATCAAATCGAACGGCGCGAGCGGGACGGCTGATCCTCCGAAAAGTGGCGCTGGAAGATTTCGAGGGCACCCGACACATCCACCAAATCAATACACGCCTTAAGGTGGCATTTTACACCTTTCAACGGTTTGTAGCACAATAGACGCGCGCAGTTGAGAGCAAAGGCACGCGGAAAGCCCGCTGAATAAAGCAACGATTGAATTTAGTCATCGTCGTTGCCTCAACATAACGCGATAGGGAAATGTATCCCTACGATAGAGGACAGTTATACTATGTCTCGTCTATCCATCACAGCATGTCCATTACAAGTCGACGCATCCCTCAATTGCTCGCGTCGGAATAAAGACACCTTGTTCTCCTTTGATTCCTTGACGACTCGTGCCTATGATAGACGTTCCAACCAGCCGGAGACTCCGATGTCCAATAGCCAACAAGCTCGCGCCGATGATCCGACGGCCCTTAAGGCCGCAATCGTCAGCGCCAAATCCACGAACCCCGCCCTGCAACGGCTCAAGGCCCGCGTGCTGAGCACTGTCGAACCTAGCGCGGTGATCACGAGCTATGACCGGATGCACCACCGCCATAGCCGTTCACCGGGTTAAGGGGTGCACGTGTGGCGGCCGCACGGATCACTTCGTTCCTGGTGAAGGTCGCCTCACGCTGCAACCTCGACTGCGACTATTGCTATGTCTATCACCACGCCGACCAAAGTTGGCGTCGGATGCCGAAGACGCTCTCCGACGAGAACCAAGCGGCGTTCGCCGCGCGGCTCGCTGAATATGCCCGGCATGAGAACCTGAAAGAATGCTTCGTCATTCTTCACGGCGGTGAGCCGCTCCTGGCGGGTGTGGAGGCCCTCACTGGTTTTGTCGATCGCGTGCGCAGGGCGGTTGGATCCGATACCAAAGTAGAATTCGGCATGCAGAGCAACGGGCTCTTGCTCACCGACGCCGCGCTCGATGGGCTTGAGAGCGCAGGCGTCGCGGTCTCTCTCAGCCTTGATGGCCCGCGCGAAGCCAACGACCTCCATCGCACAACAAAACGCCGCCGCTCCAGTTTCGACAAAGTTGAGAAAGCTCTCGAGCGGCTAAAAGCGCGTCCGCAGGTTTTCGCGGGCGTCATCGCGGTTATCGATCCCGCCACCGCGCCCGAAATGCTGCTGGCTTATTTCGATCAACACAAACTGCCGAAGCTCGATTTTCTACTTCCGGATGCGCACCATTTCCGGCCGCCGCCCGGACGCGCGAAAAATCCCACGCTCTATCGCGATTGGCTCATCCGCGCCTTCGATCTCTGGCTGGACCAATACCCCCACGTGCCTGTTCGCTTCTTCGAAACATTGCTCGACGCTGCGGCCGGATTGCCTTCGGGCACTGACGCCATCGGCTTCGGCGATGTCAGCTTGCTGTCGATCGAGACCGACGGCAGCTATCATGATCTCGACGTCTTGAAAGTGGTTGGCGAAGGCGCCACCGCGCTAGGCGGGGACGTGTCGAACCGATCCATTGCCGATGTCGCCGCCTCGCCCGCGATCGCGGCGCACCGGCGCCTGCTTTCGAAAGGCGGGCTTTCACCAACGTGCACGAGCTGCAGCGTAGTCGACATTTGTGGCGGCGGCTCGGTGCCGCATCGCCATGGGCCGGACGGCTTCAATCAGCCGTCGATCTACTGCGAAGAGCTCTTTGCGCTGATCAAGCACGCGACGCGGCGCTTGACCGACACGCTTACCTCTGTTGAACCGCCGGCCACTCGGTTGCCCCGCGATTTCGACTTCGCCAAATTTGAAGCGGCCGAAACGGCGGAGGCCATCGTCGCCGATTTGTGTGAGGATGCCGAGCAGGCTTACGCGCGCGACCTACGTGAAACGTTAGAACGCGCCAAGAAAGCTTCGCCGCCGAACGCGAGCGCAGACGCCCTGCTCAATCTGCCGTCGCAAGAGTTCGTAGGCGCAGCATCGTGGCCAGGTGCGGTCGCTTGGGCTGGCGCCTATCGTGCGAACGTCGCAGGCAGAGCAGTGCACGATGTCGATGGCCGCCCCATCGCGACGAATGCCGACTATCTTACTACGTTTGTGGCCGAGGCGCCGTGGCGCAGCTGCCTCAGAGCATGTCAGCCAATAGATGTGTGGCTCCGTTATCCCTTCGGTCAGGGCATCTTTTTTGAAAGCGCGGAGGTTTCGCTCCGGGCCCAACCCATCGTGTCCGAAGCGCTCGACATCATCACACGTTGGCGCCCGAAGTTGGCGGCTGAAATCGCACGCGCTTGCAAGGCAATCCTCTTCGTACGCGACCCCAGCGCTCACCCCGACAAGGTCGTTTCCTTTAGCGATAATTCCGTGCCGGGCGCGTTGTTCGTATCGGTGAGCCAGGGCGATTGCCTGATCGACCCCTATGATTTGGCCGATTCCTTGATCCACGAACATCGTCATCAGAAACTCTATCTGCTGGAGCGTGTCGCGCCGATGATGCGCTCGAACAGCGACTTGGTGGTGTCGCCGTGGCGTGAGGACTTGCGTCCCCCGTCGGGCCTCTTGCACGCCACTTTTGTCTTCATCGAATTGCGCCGCTTCTGGCTTTACGTGCGCGACCAGGGACCTGTTCGCATGAAACAACGCGCAATCGCCCAATTGGAAGACACCGACCGCCATTTGGAAGAGGCGTTCGCGACACTGACGCGCTGCCCGCTCTCCGAGGCCGGGCAGCGCTTGGCCGATGTTTTGAACGCCGCACGCCAAGACGCTGGCGCCGCAGTGGCCGCTTGACCATGCTGGTGCCACGTGAGCGCCTTCCCCCGTCGTTTGCTGAGCGTCACGCGGCGCTGCGCGATTATTTTTGCGACAAGGACGCCGACGCCACCGAGGTCGAAGATGGCTGGGCGCTCAGTCTCGGGTGGCCGGACGGCGTTGAACGCCATGTCGATCCAAGGCTCGACGAGGGCCTAGTCTGGTGGGGCGGCGGCGCCCGGCGCGACACCATGGCGATCGCGCGCCGGCGTGAAGGGCGTGTCCTGCGCGCGCTTTACGATTCGTGGACGCTGCAGAGCTGGAGCGAATGGCTGGCGCGACGGGGCACGCCGCCAAACCCGCTCACCATTCTTCATGTCGATGACCATGAAGATTTGGGATCGCCGCGCCTGTTCGGCGACACGGACAATTGGACCGACGCTATTTCTGGAGAGCGCGTGTCACTCGCCAGTCCTAGGTCTGTGGAAGCCGCAATCGAAAGCGGCGGCATCGGCATGGGAAGCTTTCTGACGCCCTTTCTCCATGCACTGCCGCATTGCGATGTCCGGCAGCTGCGCCAGCCGCCAAAGTCGCGCGCCACGATCGACTACAAAGTGGTGTTGACGACGACGCCCGACACGCTGATCGCGCCCGGCCGGGCGCGCCCCGCCATCGCGCTCGCTAAAACGACGGAAGCTCCAGGCCCCGGGCGTATGCGCATTACGCCCGACCTCAACGCATGGCTCGCCGATATCGGGCCCGGCCCGATTCTGCTTCATATCGACATGGACTATTTCAACAATCGCTATGATGGGGATAGCGACTGGGAAAGCCGGCGAGAACCGTTCGATCCAGACGCGGACACCGTTCTTAAGTCCATTGATGCAATGGCGGACGCGCTCAACGCGCGCGGCCTAATTGAGCGGCTCGAAGACTTAGTGGTGGCATTTTCGCCAGGCTTTTTTCCGGCCGAGCTCTGGGCCTTGGCCGATGCGCGTCTAAAGAACCGTCTGAAAGCGCTCTATGGCTAAACAGCCCACCAGACGCAAACCCGCGCGGCCAACGCCTAAACCCCCGCCCACGGTCAGGGTCTCGGCGCGGCCTCCAGCTACGCCGAGCGAGGTGCGCTTGGTGGCGCGCACCAGACCGCGCAAAGATCGCGGCGGCGGGCCCGGCGGCTTTGCCTGGGAAATCTATGTCGGCGACGAAATCGCGGGCGAGGTCTTCATCAATCGCGTCGATGAAGGCGCGCACAAGGGCGAAGCGTTCATCGAGATTTATCTCAATCGCGAAAACCAAGGCCGTAAAATCGGACGGACGGCCTATCGCCTCGCCGCTGAACAAAGTTCGTACGACACGGTCCACGCCGTCATGCGCAAATCAAACAACGCCTCTTGGCGCGCCGCCGAAGAAGCAGGCTTTGTCGACGCGACGCCCCCCGGCGGCAAACAAAAGGCGATGCTCTGGCGCCGGAAAAAATAACGCTCCCCGGCTGGCTTCCGCTGTCCGCGCGGGTCGATTTCGCGCTCGTGCTCTCCGGCGTGCGCCCAGTGATGCGCACTAGGCTCAGCACTCAGATCGAGCCTCAGAGGGTCAAAAGATTCGCGCGGCAGCTTGGACTCTATACCGCGCTTGATGGCGAGGGGTTTATCGCCTTCTCGCGCCAGCCAGGCCTTGCGCGACGGCTCCTCGTGCTCGACGCCGCGCCCAATGAACATGTCGTCGCGCTTGGACGTTTACTGGGCTATCCTAAGTGTTGTTGCCGGGCAGCGCGGCGGGCCGGTGAAAGCGCGCTCGATACCTGGGCCGCTCGACCGCGGCGCTACGTCGGCAATTATCGTTTGATCGATCACACAGGTTATGGAAGCGCCGAGGCCGTGCTCGCCCACATCCCCTGCTCGCCTTCTTGCCGCGCGTCGCTCAAAATTGCGGAGCGCGCGCTGGCTTCTGGATGGGCGTACTATCCTCGCGATCGTTCGAAATTGCGATTGGTTCTGCAAAGGCGGCGCGCATGCAGACCCTCATCGTAATTCCATGCCTCAATGAGGCGCGTCTTATCGCGCACACGGCTGGGTCATTGGGCTTTGGCGGCGAGACCGCGCCTTACCC
Source organism: Parvularculaceae bacterium (assembly GCA_046154725.1). GTDB lineage: Bacteria > Pseudomonadota > Alphaproteobacteria > Caulobacterales > Parvularculaceae > Amphiplicatus. The sequence continues at coordinate 8,176 of JBJXFO010000115.1, forward strand.
CAATACAAGACTCCTGCTCGTCGACAATGGATCGGCCGATGGGACGTGGGCCGCGCTCTCGCTTGTTCGAGACCGCTCCCCCGCGGGCGCGGTGCTGGTGGCGCACGAAGCGGAACGTGGCTACGTCCCGCCACGGCATCGCGGAGCGCTGATCGCGGCGGAGATCGCGGCTAAGGAACGGATAGCGCCAGACAATTTGCTCATTCTGCAAGGCGATGGCGATACGATCTATGAGCCAGGCTATGTGTCCGCGATGCGCGACGCAGCGCGTGCGTCTGGTCCTGGCCATATGCTTCAGGCAAGGACTCAATCGCCCCGGCGATTCCTCCAAGATCATCCGGGCTTTCAGCAGCTCGCCGATCAGGTGGACCAAGAGCTGGCGCCATTCGCAGTCGATCCAGCAGATGATATCGTCGTCGACGACAAAGTCGCCGGCTATCGGCTCGGCGACTATCTACGCTGGGGCGGCCATCGGCGCGACTACATGTCCACCGGCGCCGAGGTGCATGGCGAGACAACCCGGCTCTTTATCAGAGCCCGCCAACTGGAGGCGCGCAAACTTGAAGTCGATAGCGCGTGGGCGCTTCCGTCGAGGCGGAAAATTCAGCGAAATCCGGTCCGTCACTTCGTCACCGCCGGATTTCCACGCGAAGAGGCGTGGTGGCGCGCATGGAATGCACGTTATCGCGGCCCTAACACGCTCGCGGCTTTTGATGATCCAACAGAGAGAGAAAAGCTGGCGCTGGCGATCGCCATGCGGCGCGCGCATCTTATGGCGCTCTTTACACGTATTCCGCGCCTGTTGGCGCAAAGCCTAGGCAGGCGTGTTGCCATAGATGCTGGGGTGCCGGCGAAAGACGCGACCGCATTGGCCCATTTAGAAGCCGACGAGCTCGGCCTTTTTTTTGAATTGCTGTTACCGCGTGCGGACGAGACCTAAACGAGCAAGCGAGCCGTCAATTGCGCCTTCGGGGACGCCGGCTTCGCGGAGCATTGCCGCCACGCGCCGATCTCCAATGCTGCAGACCGGAAGCACACGATCGTGGGTGATCACACGGCGTCCATCGCGACCACGGTACTAGTGCAACGCCGGGCCTGCCATCGGCTTGGCCTTCTATGCGCCCATCCATCTCGAAGACGTTCCTACGACGAGCGCGCATAGCAGGGCCTGGCCAATCAGGATTCCGCCCCAGACGGCGCACTCGCCATCCCAATCAACAACTTGATCTGAATGATGCGGGCGCGGACCGTTAAATACGACGTCAAACCTATGCGTTGTCGATTTCGGGACCATTTTCGCGGAGCGTCGATAGCGTTCGCTTTGTGCCTGCAGCATCGCTCCGTGAAGTCTCTTCCTGCCCCGCGACAGACATATGCGTCTAACGAAAGAGAGCCGCGGGCCAGCTGGCGCATTACTCCGAACGTCAGCCGATCAGGCGCAGCGAAGCTCGCCCACGCCGTCGCCATGACCGCCCGGCCGGCGCGCCGCGCAAGGAGAAAATCGTCTCCCCGCCCCGCTCGCGCGGGCTATCGGTCAGCGCGTGCCGCGCGGACGCGGGCCCCACCATTTTCACCTTGCGCGGCCCGCCTCAATAGCCGGGCGCTTTAAGCGCCGTCGCGGGCGAGCCCCGCGGCCCCGGGATCAGCCGGGAACGCTTATCGGAGTTCTTCTCATGACCAACCGCGTCACCCTCCTCGGCAAACTCGTCGATGCGCCGAAGATCCGCACCATCGAAGTCCGCAA
>JBJXFO010000118.1:0-14555 GCA_046154725.1 Parvularculaceae bacterium
CGCAGCCAGTTCCTTCAGAAGCCGAAGCCGGCGACGATCCTCGCCATCGAAAACGAAGCGCGCCGCAAGCCAGACCGCGCCGCATCGCAAGCGTATAGCTGCCAGATATTTGCGCAGCGTGTCGTCGGGACGCGCGCCCGTCGCAAGACAAGGCGCAAGGATCGCCTGCTGGCCTTCGGCGTGATCGAGAAAATCCTGAAGGTCGAGCCAGCAATCGCCCTTGGGCGCACGGCGGTTGCCGATGGTCAGCAGCCGCGTCAATCGTCCGTAGGCGGCGCGATCCGCCGGAAAAGCAAGAATGTCAGGAGTTCCATCGCGGAACACCAGGCGCGCACCGACGGCAAGACGAAGGCCCGCTTCCTTCGCCGCCGCATGCGCCCGCACGACGCCGGCAAGTGTATTGCGGTCAGCAACACCGATGCCGGCAAGGCCAAGCTCTTTGGCCTGAAAGGCCAGTTCCTCGGGGTGCGCGGCGCCGCGGAGAAATGAAAAATTCGTCGTGACGCAAAGCTCGGCAAAGCGCGTCATGGGAAAAGCCCATGCAGAAACCAGCGCGGCGCGGCGCCATCGCCATAAAACCCTTCGCGATAGACCCAGTACCGGCGCGCCTTGTCGTCCTCGACGCGGTAATAGTCGCGCGCTGCAGCGCCCGGCGCCTTCAGCCAGTTGGGGGCGATGCGCTCCGGCCCTTCGGCGCGAACGATATGCCGCGCGACGCGCCGCCAGCGAAAGCGGACCGGCGGGCCGTCGGGAACGCTGGCCATCACCTCGATCGGGTGCGCGTGCGCGAACAGCGTAATCGGCCTGCGTATCACCCCGTCCTGCGGCGGCAGGGCGATGACACAGGCAGCTCCCGCTCTCCCGCTCGCCTCGTCCGGCGCGTGCGTATTGCGCACCGCGATCCTTGCGATGCTCGCCTGCCCGAGCCGCGCGGCGATGACATCGATGAGGCGCGCCTCCGCCTCATGATCGCGTTTTGTCTCTGCGGCAGTGAAATCGGTTGAACAATCGTCAATCGGCGCGATCTCGATCGCATCGAGGCGCGCGGCTTCAAACCCGAATTCGGCGTTGAAGGTTTCAGCGCCAGCGCGCAGCCTTTCGCGGAGGAGGCGCATCATCGCCGGCGCCGACCGTTCGGGCCGCGTGAGGCCGAGCGCGATCTCGCGCGCGCGGCCATCGACGCCGTAAAGCACAAGGCGCAAAAGGCGCGCGCCGGCGGCCCGCTTTTCGAGCATCGCGCCAAGATCGGCACAGAGCGCCTGCGCCACTGTCAGTACCGCGTCGAGAGAGATCACAGGCTCTATCAGGCGGCGCATCGCAAAGAGAGGCGGCGGCGGGCGGCGCGGGATCAGCGCTTCGCGCGTGCGCCCCAGCGCCTGATCAAGGCGCAACATCGCTTGCTGGCCCGCCCGCGCCACGAACGGCGCGCGAGGGCTATCGATGATCTGGCCAATGCGCTTCAGTCCAAGACGCCTCAGCAAGGCCGCCGAGCCCGCGTTGAGGCGTAACGCCTCGACCGGCAAGGGCGCGAGCGCAGCGGCCAAATCCTTCTCGTCTCCAGCGATGGGGCCGTTGATGCCGCCCGCGCCGTGGCGCGCAAGCGCAAAAGCCGCGCCGGGCGTTGGTGCAATCGCCGCCTCAACGGAAAAGCCTTGCGCCCGGAGGCCCTCTTTCACAGCACCCAGCATCGCACTCTCGCCGCCGAAAAGCCGTTCTGCGCCTGTGATGTCGAGGAAAAGCCCGCGAGGCCGGTCGATCGCGACGAACGGCGTGAAACGATCGGCCCATTCAGCCATGCGATTGAGGAGATGATCATCCGCCGCAGGCTCGGCTTCCCGCGCGATGAGGCCCGGACACATGGCGCTGGCGTCGGCGAGAGCCATGCCGATGCTTAACCCCCTTGCCATCGCCTGCGGGTCAACCGCCGTCAGCGTGAAGGCGTTGCCCGTTTTGGCGTGGACGGCCAGCGGCGCATCAGCCGGCGCGGCGCCAATGCGCTTCAGCCGGTCGGTCGTCAGGAATGGCAGGAACACCGCCATCCAGCGGGCAGACGTCCAGTGGGCGGACGACAGTCTTGAAGGCGTACTCATCAGCGCACCATTGAAGGCGCCAGCCCTGACCGGCAGGCCCGGCGCGATTGCGGACAAGGCGCACGTCGAAAGCCGGCGCTCCCAATCCGTAGGCGGAACTTTCTGCGGGCGCTGAAGAAACCTCCCAGCGCAGTTGCGCCGCGCTCGCGCGGCCGGCATCGAGGCGGATAATCACGCAGCAACTCTTGTATTTCTTGGCAGCGAGGAAAAGACGGCGGGTCGCTATCAACTCCAGCGGCTTTAACGCTGGAGCAACCGTACACAGAACAAAAGCGCCCGGCAGCGTCAGCGCCTGTTCCGCCGCCCAGAGCGCATCAATCTGCGCGCGCGTCCGCGCAATCAGGCACGCGCCGAGATCGAGCCCGAACTGCGCAAGCCCCTCGGCGTAGGGCGCGCCATGCTCGGCAAGGCTCGCCTCCGGCGCCGCCCAGAAGAGAAGACGGCCTTGAGCCGCGGCCCCTTGCGCCCGGCCAAGGGTCCAGCCGAGCGCAAAACCAATCGCCGCCAATTCCTGGCCGGCGCCCGCTGGCGCCATCTCGACAAGAGGCAGACCGGGCGCCGCTGCGGGGAAAGGTGCGCGGTAAAAACCGGCAATTAGAGGGGGCTGGGTCATGGAAAAAGTTAAGAACAAAAAGAGAACATTCGCAAGACCCTATTATCCAGAGGAACGCAAGACCGCCCTTCCCTCACCCTTCGGTTTCACGGAATGGTTTTGATTCAACAGGTTATGAAGAAACTGGCGCTAACCCGCCGCGTTTGGGGACTTTTCCACAGCCAGCCTCTCCGCGCGGGCGATCACCGATCGGACCGCCGCGTAGAGCGCCTTTGGGGCCTGCAATTCCAGAAAATGCGTGCCGCCGCGGATCTTGCGCACCTCAACGTCGGCGCCGGCGCTGAAATAGGATTTCAGCGTCTGCGCATCCTTGAAGCTGACAAGATGATCGGCGTCGCCATGCAGGATTGTCACGGGCGCTATTGCTTCCTTGAGGCGCGCAAACAGCGGCCCGATCTGCGGGCGCCGGCCAGCAACCTCAGCGCGCGCATAATGAAGCGTTCTCGGCAACAGCGAGCGTATGACAGGCGCCCCGCCAAGATCGACAAATGGCTGCACCCAGGAACGCGGCTCGGTAATCAGCGCCGCGACGGTGACAGCGCCTTTGACCGTGCGCGGATGATCGAGGAGCGCCTTCAGCGCCAGCTCTCCGCCATAAGAGACGCCAAGCGTCACAACCTTCTTCGACCCATCGAGAAATGGCAGCGCTGCCGCGACCTGATCATCAAAATCGGGATAAGCCTCAAGGTGCCCTTTCGCGTAACCCGGCCGCGCGAGCAGCACGACCTCAAGATCGGGCGGCGCCATACGGAGCATCCGCTCGAACAGGTATTTCCGCGCCGGCGTTCCCGGAAACATCACAAGTCGCCAGGGAGAATCCCGCTCCGCAATCCACGCCTGATTTTTGACCGGCGCCTTTAATGGCGCGTCATAAGAAAGTTCGCGATAGGAGTTGTCGCTCAAGATGTCATGCATCCCATGGCGACAGGCCGCCGCCGCCCAAGGCGGAGAGCAAGCGCAGCGTTGCCGAGCGCGTCAAGCACGCATTCTGTTTATTTGATTTGGGCGCGAATAGATCGCGACAGCGCCGGCATACTCATCTATGCTGCGCTGCACCATGGTCGTGCGAGAAGCGTTCGGTCGAGCGTTGGCGCATGCCTCACAGGCTTGCCAAAGGAACCGGACATTAATGCGAAATCTCGGCAACACATTGACGCGCCTTGCAGCTATCCGGGGCGGCGCAATGTCGCCCGGCAATGGCGCCGAGACGACGCGCCTGCGCGCGCTTACGTCGTTCGGGTCGAACCCCGGCGCTCTCGGCGCGCAGGTCTACACGCCTCCACGACTTTCTCGCGGCGCGCCGCTCGTCGTCGTGCTCCACGGCTGCACGCAGACCGCGGCCGCGTTCGACGCCGGGTCCGGCTGGTCGAGACTGGCGGACAGAGACGGATTTGCGCTGCTCTATCCAGAGCAACAGCGATCGAATAACCCTGCCCTCTGTTTTAATTGGTTTGCGCCCGAAGACGCGCGCCGCGGCAGCGGAGAAGCGGCCTCGATCATGCAAATGATTGAGACGTTTACGAACGCGAACACCCTCGATCGCCGCCGCGTCTTTATCACGGGCCTGTCTGCCGGGGGCGCGATGGCCTCGGTCATGCTCGCCGCGTACCCTGAGTTGTTCGCCGGAGGGGCCATTATAGCCGGGCTGCCGTTCGGCGTTGCGCGCACCGTGCCTGAGGCGTTTGACCGTATGCGGGGGAATGGCGGAGGCAGCGCTTTGCAGCTCGCGACGTCCGTACAAAACGCTTCCGGACACCACGGCGACTGGCCGACGATCTCGATCTGGCATGGCACGGCTGACCAGACCGTCGCCAGTTCGAACGGCGAAGACCTGGCAGTGCAATGGCGCGGCGTCCATGCGCTTGGCGCGCCCCCCTCGGTGCAGCAATCGCACGGGCCTTATGTCTATCGGGCGTGGCGCAACAAAGCGGGTCGCGATTGCGTTCTCCACTACGCTGTCAAGGGCATGGGACACGGCGTGCCGATCGACGCCGCATCCGGCATTGGCGCCGTCGGGCCCTATATGATCGACGCGGGCGTTTCCTCGACTGACATGATTGCCCGGTCGTGGGGGATCAGCGATCACGCCGCGCAAGTTGAAACGGCGCAATCTGAAACAGCGACCGGCAAAGCCGCAAAACCGGTGATCAAGCCTTCCGCACCAAGATCATTTCATTTTCCAACCCTGCTCAACGCTGGCAATGCCAGTCCGGAATCAACGCCAAACGGCGTTCGGCAGGTGATCGAAAACGCGCTGCGCAAAGCTGGATTAATGTGACGCGCGGCCGATTTGCCCGCGTTAAAGTTCCGGAAAAAATCGCGCTCGTCGCAGCGATACAGCCAAAAATGGCGCGAGTGACGGGACTTGAACCCGCGGCCTCCGGCGTGACAGGCCGGCGCTCTAACCAACTGAGCTACACCCGCATCGGCGATTTTTTCGCCAAGGCTCGCGGGGATAGCCGGGGCTCCCCGCGAGGTCAAGCAAAAGCTCGGCCGGCGCGCTACACCCGGTCAGGCCCCACCCGGATCACCGCCTTGCCGAAATTCTCGCCGTGGAAAAGGCCAATGAAAGCGCCGGGGGCCTCGGCGAGGCCATTATAAACAGACTCGCGAAACTTGATCTTGCCGGCAGCCAGCAATGGCGCGACTTCGGCGGCGAATTGCGGCGCAAGATGCATGTAGATCGAGACAATGAACCCCTGCGCCAAGGCGCTGCGCCCGACGAGATTGACGAGGTTCGGCGGGCCCGGCTCTAGCTCGGTGTTATTGTACATCGAGATCATGCCGCAAAGCGCGATGCGCCCGCCCATCGCGATGCAGTTTAGCGCGGCTTCAAGATGCATGCCGCCAACATTCTCGAAATAGCAGTGAACGCCGTCCGGCGCCGCCGCCGCCAGCGCTTTCGTCAGCGCGGCCGCGTCCTTGTAGTCGCGATAGTTGAGCGCAACGTCGACGCCGGCGTCCTTCGTGAGCCAGTCGCATTTCTCTTTCGAACCAGCCGAAGCGATGACGCGTGCGCCCTTGAGTTTTGCGAGTTGGCAGACAACCGAACCAACCGCGCCGGCGGCGCCCGAGACGAACACCGTTTCGCCGGGACTGGGCTTCATGATCTGTGTCAGGCCGGCCCACGCGGTCAGTCCCGGCATACCGAGAACGCCGAGATAAGCGGACAAGGGCGCAAGGGCCGGATCGACTTTTTGCAAGCCAGCCCCGGATGACACCGAGTATTCCTTCCACCCGCCCTGAAACGCGACGACGTAGTCGCCTTTCTGAAAGTCCGCATTGCGGGTCTCGACGACCTCGCTGACAGCGCCCCCGTCAAGCGGCGCATCCAGCGAGAACGACGGAATATAACTCTTGACATCATTGCGCATGCGCCCGCGCATATAGGGATCGACAGACATCCAGACGGTGCGCAACAAAACCTCGCCATCCTTGATTGGCGCCACTTCGACGCTGCGCGTGAAAAAGTCGTCCGGCTGCGGAAGGCCTTTCGGATAGGCCTTGAGGAAAATCGCCTTGGTCGTGGTCGTCGCCATCTGGCTTCTCTTGTGCTGCTCGCGACGAGTTTACCGCGGCCCGGCCTTCATTCAACTGCGTGCCGCAGCAAAGCCGCAATTGACGGTCTTTCCGCCCCAATGTCGCCCAGAGCGTTCTTAAAATGAGCATTATGGAAGGTTGCCTGCGGGTGCTTCGGTTGCGTTTCCCTGAAACTGGCGCCCGCAAACATGGAGGGAACACTATGAAGATGATGCTTGTGGGACTTGGCGCGCTCGGGCTCGCCGCAACGGGTTGCCAGTCAACTGGCGAGGGCGCCCTTTACGGTGCAGCGATTGGCGCGGCTGGCGGAGCTGTCGCTGGAGAAATTTTTGCAGGCTCGCCCGGCCGCGGCGCCGCCTATGGCGCGCTGATTGGCGCGGCCTTGGGCGCCTATGAGGGGTGTTCGCGCGGGGGCACTTGCGGCGGTCGCGCCAGAGACCATGGCCGTCGCCGGTATGACGACCGCGAGGATCGCTATTATTATGACGACCCGTGCTACGGCGACACCTATTGGGACGACGGCTCGTACCGCCGCTCCGGCCCGAACGGGTATCGCGGCGGCTGTTAATTGAGTTTTTGAAGACAGTATAAGCCCGCGCCGGAAACGGCGCGGGTCACTTTTTAAGCGCGCGGCAATTCCGGCAAACCGGCCTTTTTGCGGGCCTTGCCCATCTGGCTGATCGCCAGCAGCGTCATCGTCGGCACAAAGGCGTCGATCGGCTCGGCGAGATTGACCGCCTCCCACAGCGCGACAAGCCCGATCGGGCCAAACAACAAGACGGCGACAACCGTATTGATTGCGTCAACCGCGAGGCCAACGCCCGGCAACCAGGAAATAACCGTAAAGTCGATCACATCGATCGCAACACAAATGACCAGTTTCGCGATATCCGATTTCATGCTGCGGCCTTTCTCGCTATGCTTGTCCGTTCGCGGATGAAGGCCGCTGTCAAAGCGAGCGCTTCATTTGCTTCGGGGAACAGCGGATAAAATAGCGGCCAAACGTGGCTGAGCTCGGATCGCGGCTCAAAACGCACATCGACGCCTGCCTCCTTCGCCTTTTCAACCGTGCGCGCCGCGTCGTCGAACAGCATTTCGTCGCGGCTGGCGAACACGAGTAGCGGCGGCAGGCCTCTGAAATTTCCGTAGAGCGGCGACACGCGCGGATCCTTCAAATCGAGCGGTCCGGCGTACTGTTTACCTGTCTCCCGGATCGAGGCCTCCTGAAACATGCAGTCGCTTGCCGAGTTTTCCGCAACAGTTCGCCCAGTGGCGGCGAGATCGGTCCATGGCGAATAAACGAAGGCGCCTGCCGGGGCCGGCTGACCTCTTTCGCGCAACGCCATCAGGGTCGCCAGCGCCAACCCCCCGCCCGCCGAATCGCCGCCAATGACGATCCGCTCCGGCGCAATCCCTTTGCGAAGCAACCACTCATAAGCGGCGGCCGCATCCTCTATCGCTGCCGGACAGGGATGCTCTGGCGCGCGTCGATAGTCGAGCGAGAAGAGATCGGCGCCGGCCATCGACGCGATTGGCATCGTCATCGATCGGTGAAGGCCGGCCGAACCGAAAATATAGCCGCCGCCATGGAGATAAAGAATGACGGGGCCCTCTCCGCCTGTGGCAGGACGGTGCCATTCTCCCTTGATCCCGTGCTGGTTGACAGCCTCGAGCGTTACATCTTTCGGATAGATGCGAATGCGACGCGCCTCGAAATAGTCGCGCAAGGCCGGCGCCGGGATCAGGTGCAGGGCTTTGCGCTTCATCGTCAGGCGCAAATACCGGTTGGCAAGCTGCGCCCTTAAACTGGTCATCGGCCGGATCTCCTGATCGCGCGGCAATCTAGACAGCGCTCGCTAGGACTGCCAGCAGATTGAACCGCAACGCGTCGCCGGACGTATCATTTTTAGAAATCCGGATAGCCCAATGAAAATCCTTCTTGCTTATCTCGGCGCCGCCGTTGCGTTTATAGTGCTGGATGCGATCTGGCTCGGGATTGTCGCCAAGAAATTCTATTTTACCCAGCTGGCTGGCCTGTTGCGCGACAAGCCCGACCTCGGCGTCGCTGCAGGATTTTATGCCATTTACCTCGCCGGGATCGTTTATTTCGCCATCATGCCAGCGCTGGCGGGCGGTGAGTTGGGCCGCGCCATTCTCAATGGCGCGCTGCTCGGCTTTTTCGGCTACATGACCTACGACGCGACGAATCTCGCGACGCTTAAAGGCTATCCGGCGGTTCTCGCTGTCGTCGATGTCACGTGGGGCACGTTCCTGACGGCGGCGGCGGCCGGCGCTGGATTTCTCGCCGCGCAGCGCTTTGCCAGCTGATCTCAGTTAACCGACTTTTTCAGCGTCTGCTCGATCCTGCCAAACACAGAATGGCCGCGTGCGTCGCGCATTTCGATCTCAACATGGTCGCCGAACTTCATAAAGGGGGTTTTAGCCGCGCCGCCTGCAAGTGTTTCGACTACGCGCTGTTCTGCAATGCAGGAATAACCGGCGCCGCCATCCGCGACGGGTTTGCCCGGGCTGGCGCCATCCTTGTTCGACACCGTCCCCGAGCCGATGATCGACCCGGCGCAAAGGGAGCGTGTTTTTGCGGCGTGCGCTATCAGCTGGCCGAAATCGAATGTCATATCGACCCCGGCGTCTGCACGGCCGAACGGCTTGCCGTTGAATGTGACGATGAGCGGCAAGTGAAGCTTGCCGCCACGCCAGGCGCTGCCGAGGGCATCGGGGGTAACCGCACAAGGGCTGAAGGCCGAGGACGGCTTCGACTGGAAAAAACCGAAGCCCTTTTCCAGCTCAGTGGGAATAAGGCCCCGCAACGAGACGTCATTGACGAGCATGACAAGGCGAACAAATTCCAGCGCATCTCCGGCTGAAACGCCCATCGGCACGTCGCCGGTGACGACCGCGACCTCCGCTTCGAAATCGACACCCCAAGCGTCATCTTCTGGAAAGGCTATGTCGTCGCGCGGCCCGAGAAAGCTATCCGATCCGCCTTGATACATCAGCGGGTCTGTCCAGAAGCGCGCCGGCATGTCGGCGCCGCGGGCCTTGCGCACAAGTTCCACGTGATTGACGTAGGCCGAACCGTCCGCCCACTGATAGCTGCGCGGCAGGGGCGCAGCGCAATCGCGTTCATGAAATCGCTCGACCGGCGCCGCGCCAACCTCGAGGCTATGGGCAAGCTCGCGCAAATGCGGCTCGGCGTGATCCCAGTCGTCGAGCGCTGCCTGCAAAGTCGGGGCGATGCGCGTCGCGTCGGTCAGGCGCGTGAGGTCCTCTGAGACGATTGCGAGGCGGCCGTCCCGGCCGTGCTTCAGCGAGGCGAGTTTCATCGGGTCAGCCTTTCGAAAGCGCCGCGCCGCACCACGGGCAATGGCGGATCAAGACGACGGTCCGCTCCCCATCATGAACGATGAGCGCGAACTGGTTCAATCCCTCATGATAGGCGATCAGGCTGTCCGGACAGTCGAACGGGTCGTCATGCGTGTCGCAGGTCATTGCCAGGGCGGCCTGCATCGTCTCGCAGCAGAGCGAGGATGGGTCGGGGTGCTGGGTTCGGGCACTCACGCGGGGTCTTTGTCGGCAATTGGCGGCCGCCAGCTGTCGACATAGCCAGCGAATTCTACCGTGCCGGCTTCGTCAGCGACATCGAGCGGGTCGCGGGCGTCGATCATCACCGCATATTCGTCGGTCGCCGGTTTCTTCGGCGTCAGCATGTTTGCCAAAGCCTTGGGGTGCGGCCCGTGTGTGAAGCCTGATGGGTGAAAGGTCATCATGCCGGCGTCGATGTTGTCGCGGCTGAAGAAATCGCCAGCGTGATAGAACAGCACTTCGTCATAGTCGTCATTGTTGTGGAAGAACGGAACTTTGAGGGCGCCCGGGTCGGTCTCGAACGGGCGCGGCGCAAACGTGCAAATTACAAAGCGGTCGGCCATGAATGTCGTGTGCGCAGACGGCGGCACATGATAGCGGTGGCTCATGACGGGCCGGACATGGCGTACATTGATCCGCACCGGCGCGAGTTCGCCATGCCAGCCAACAACGTCGAGCGGATTGTAGGGATATGTCGCGATCGATATCGTGCCGCGCTTCTTGATTTCGACGCGCTGCACGCCATCGTCTTTCTGATGGTCACGAAAAGCGGCGTCGAGTTTTGGGGAATCGAACAGCGCCGGATCAAAGATTGCGTGCCCGCCGAGAAGGCCTTTGTCCGGCAGCGTGAAATGCGAGCCTGTCGCCTCGATCATCAGGATGCTGACCGGCAGTGTTGGGGTCATACGCCACATCGTCCCGCGCGGCAGAACAAGATAATCGCCCGCCTCAAAGGCAAGATGGCCGTAATCGCAAAAGAGGTCGCCGCTGCCCGCATGCACGAACAGGATCTGGTCCCCGTCGGCGTTGCGCGCGAGCGCTGGCATCGGCGCATCCAGCTTCCAGAAGCGGAGTTCCGTCGCGCGGTTGTGGAGCACACGCGGCGCTCTCCATGGCGAGCCTTCGGCCGCATTCATCGCCGCGAGATTGAACGCGCGCGGGCGCAAGGGTCCCTCAAATCCCGACCAGCCGGTTGGCGGCCGTTTATGGTGCAGGAACGCAGCGGGGCCGAAAAATCCTTCCTTGGAAATCTCGCGCTCATAGGTTCCGGGAGGGAAGTCGGCATGGGCCTGGCGCGATGCGTCTCCTTCAACCCGCGAGGCGGTGATCCAGCGGCGGTTCATGGGACGCTCCTTCAGTTCGTAACGGAAGTTACTAATTGCCGCAAAGCGCCGCAACCGCTTTCCAGAATCGCTTTCCAGGCGGGCCCGACTCGCGGCGTTGGTTTGCGGCAAGGTGGCGAGGCAATGATGGTTGAGCGTTTAATTGAACGGATTCTCTTTACGGCGCGCTGGATGATGGCGCCGTTTTACCTTGGCCTTATAGTCGCCCTCGGCGTCCTGTTTCTCCAGTTTCTTGCAATTCTTGCAGAGTATGTACGCGCAGCGCTCATTTCGTTTGCTGGCGGGGTGGCGTTTGGCGAGGAAGCGGCGATCCTCGGCGCGCTGTCGCTGATTGACCTCACTCTGATGGGCAGCCTGATCCTGATTGTCGTTTATTCGGGCTACGAGAATTTCGTGTCGCGCATCCGCACCGGCGAACACGAGGACTGGCCCGACTGGATGACGAAGGTCGATTTCACCCAGCTCAAACAAAAGCTTCTTGCCTCGATTGTGCTCATTTCGGGCGTGCAGCTGCTCAAGGCATTCATGTCGGTCGAGAAGCTTTCGGACCGCGACATGATGTGGCTCGTCGGCATTCATCTCGCGCTTGTCGTGTCGGCGCTCGTCTTTTCGGTCGCCGATTTCCTCCAGAGCCGCACCGGCAAGAAGGGCGAATAGCCGCGCCAATCAGCTTTGCGTGACCGGACGGGCTGGCGCTCTTGCCCGATCCCGGCCCGCCCGCCATATCGCCTCATGCGAAAGGGTCTTCCATGCGAACCAAGCTTTTGATCCTCGGGTCCGGCCCCGCTGGCCTTACGGCGGCCATCTATGCGGCGCGCGCCGGCCTGAAGCCTGTCGTTGTCCACGGGCTCCAGCCCGGAGGTCAGATGACAATTACGACGGACGTCGAGAATTATCCGGGCTTTGCCGATGTCATTCAGGGCCCATGGCTCATGGAGCAGATGCAAAAGCAGGCGGAGCATGTCGGAACGGCGTTCATTGCCGATATCATCGTCGACGTCGACCTGACCCGAAAGCCGATCACCCTGAAAGGCGACAGCGGCGAGGTCTATGAGACCGACGCGCTCGTGATTTCGACCGGCGCTCAGGCAAAATGGCTTGGGCTGCCGTCCGAAAAGAAATTTCAGGGTTTCGGCGTATCGGCCTGCGCGACTTGCGACGGATTTTTCTATCGCGGCAAGGATGTAGTCGTCGTTGGCGGCGGCAACACGGCAGTCGAGGAGGCTCTTTATCTTTCCGGCCTTGCGAAGTCCGTGACGGTCGTTCACCGGCGCGACCATTTCCGCGCGGAGAAAATCCTGCAGGACCGCCTGTTCGCCAAAGCGAATGTCGAGATTGTCTGGGATCATCAGGTTGACGAAATTCTTGGCGCGGACAATCCGCCGGGCGTCACGGGCGCGCGTCTCAAGAATACAAAAAACGCGTCAACGCGCGAGTTGAAGACCGACGGCGTCTTCATTGCGATCGGCCACAAGCCAGCGACAGACCTCTTTGCCGGGAAGCTGCCGATGAAGGAAAACGGGTATCTGGTGGTTGCGCCGAATTCGACCGCAACGGACATTCCGGGCGTTTATGCGGCTGGCGACGTGACCGATGATATCTGGCGTCAGGCCGTTACCGCCGCTGGCATGGGCTGTATGGCCGCGCTGGAAGCGGAAAAATTTCTCGCCGGGCGCGAATTCGGCGCCAGTCATTAGGAGGATTCTATGAGTGCAAATCAAACCGCCATTCTGGCGGGCGGCTGCTTCTGGGGAATGGAAGACCTGTTCCGCAAGCTGCCGGGCGTCGTTGAAACGCGCGTCGGCTATACCGGCGGCGCGACGAAGAATGCGGTCTACAAAGACGTAAAGACCGGCAGGACGGGCCACGCGGAATCGCTCCGCATCGTCTATGATCCGGCAAAGACGAGTTACAAGGCGCTGCTGGAGTTCTTCTTCCAGATTCACGATCCCTCGACCGTTGACCGGCAGGGAAACGACGTCGGCTCGCAATACCGCTCCGCCATTTTTTATCAGGATGCGGAGCAAAAGCGCGACGCGGAGGAAGTGATCGCGGCTGTCAACGCCTCCGGCAAATGGCCGGGAAAAGTCGTCACAAGGCTCGAACCCGCGGGAGAATGGTGGGACGCCGAGAGCGATCACCAGGATTATCTGGTGAAATACCCGGACGGCTACACCTGCCATTTCATCCGGCCGGCGTGGAAGCTGTCGCGCTAACGCGCCGATGAAAAGCGCGCCTTAGTCTTCGCGGAGGGCCCCCGAAAATGCGTCCGTCAGCGGTTTCAAGAGATAGCTGATCGCCGGTCTTGAACCCGTCCGGATGAAACTCTCGACCGGCATTCCGGGAACAATCGCCTGCCCGCGCAATTTCGCTTGCAGTGTTTCATCCGTAGGCAGATCGATGTAGACGAGGTAATAGGCGCCGCCTGCGGCTTCGTCGATGATGGTGTCGGCGGAAACGGACCTGACCGCGCCGGCCGCCTCTGGCGTCCCGCCAGCGTTCAGCGACGAAAAGCGGATCATGGCCTCCTGACCGGCGCGCACCTTGTCGACATCGGCCGGCGAAACGCGCGCGGAGATGACGAGGCCTGCATTGTCCGGCACGATTTCCATCAGCGTCGCGCCGGGCGCGATGACGCCGCCAAGCGTGTGGACCTTGAGGCCGAGGACGACACCGCTTTCCGGCGCCGTAATTTCGGTGCGGCCCAGCGCCGCACCAGCCGCAACATTGCGCGCGACGAGCGCTGAGATTTCGACTTCGAGGTCTTGCGCTTCGCGCGCGGCGTCCACGCGCGTCTGTTGAGACAGCGCTTCGATTTCGAGTTTTGAGCCGGCGATCAGGCTTTGCGCTTCGGCAATCGAGGCCGCGACCGCGCCCTGCTGGCCGGCAAGAGCTTCTGCGCCGCGTTCCAGTTCGCGCACGCGCGTCATCGGCGCGAAGCCTTCCGCATTCAGGCGCCTGACGCCTTCAAGCTCTTCGCCGATGAGGACTGTCTGCGCTTCCAGCGAGCGTTGCTGGCGCTTTAGCCCGATGATCCGCTGGCGCTGCTGGACGATGCGTTCCTCAAGTAAGGCAACTTGTGTCTTTTGTGTCGCGAGCCGCGCGGCGAGAAGGCTTCTTTGTCCGGTTAGGTTTCGCGCATAGTCGAGCCCCGCCGGGGCGAGCGCGAACGCCAGCGAGTCGGCCGGAATTTCCGCGAGGCCGTCGCGTTCGGCAAGCAGCCGCGCAAGGCTCGCGATGTTTTCGGCAAGCTGGCTGACAACGATGCGGTCATTCGTTTGGGCAATCGTCCGATCGACACGGACCAGAACGTCGCCCGCTTTCACGCGGTCGCCTTCCCTGACGAGAATTTCGCTCACTACGCCGCCGTCAAGGTGCTGGATGAGCTTGCGGTTGGCCTCGACCGCCACCTGCCCCGGCGCGATCACGGCGCCGCTGATCGGCGCGGCAATCGACCACACGGCGAGACCGCCGAAGACTATCGCTGCCGCGACGGCGCCGAGGCGCGTAATCTTCGCCGCATCGTCCTTGGCTGCATCATCCGCTTGCGGAAGGTTATCCGACATTCTGGTCCGCGCCCGGCCC
>JBJXFO010000120.1:0-3669 GCA_046154725.1 Parvularculaceae bacterium
CCGTCTTGTTCGGAGCAATCAAAGGTACCGTACGCGAGTTGGTCGAACCGGATTGGTTCGCCGATATTCTGGGCTTCGTCGGTCTGTTTCTGGCCGTTATCATCCCGATTTCTTTCGTCGCCTTTCGTGTCGGCGAGGCGGCACGGCAAAGCAGCATCGGGCCTTTGGACCGCTCACTAGGCTTCGTCTATGGCGTCGTGCGCGGATTGCTGATCGCAGCGGTCGCCTTCATCATTTTCGATACGCTTGCGCCGAAAAAGCCGGAATGGATCACGGACGCCAAACTTATCCCTATCGTTCAGCGCAGCGGCGACGTGTTGACTTCGCTTTTCAACAGCAAACAACCGCGCGGCGTGCAGACGTCGGCCGATCCGAAATCGCCAAAAGCGCCGTCCAAGCCGCGCTGGTCGGAGCCCGCACCCGAGCAACAGATCGCCGCCGTCGAACCTGTGCCATTGCCCGTCGAGCCCGAGGCGCCGATCGATCCGCCGCCTCCTCCGAAGCGCTCGCCAAAGTCCGCCGCCGAATCTCCGCCGCCGCCTGCGTCGGAAGTGGGCGGATTGGCCCCGTTGCTCGCGCCCGATCCAGCTCCGGCGAAAACCCAGACCGCGAAACCGAAACCGCAACCTAAATCCGGCTTTCGCAGCCAACCGATGGAAGAGGCCGCGCCAGCGCCAGCAAAGCGCGAGGCCAAATCCTTAGGAAAGGCTGCAAAACAGGCCGAAAAGGCCAAAGCGCGTGCGAAGGTGCCTAAGCTCGACGCCAAGCAAACGGCAAAAAGGCCGAGCGAAAAGCGTGCGCCGAAGACCCAAATCGCCTCGTCCGAACGGCGGCAGAAATCCAAACCCGCAGAGGACAAAGCCAAGACGAAAGGCTATGGTCAGCGCGACCGGCAGGCCCTGGACCAACTCGTCCGGTCCACAACGCGCGAGCCATGACAGAAGAATTCGGCGCCCATCCTTTCGACGGCGACAAACTCAAAGAAAAGTGCGGCATCGTCGGCGTATCCGGCCATGACGCCGCCGCCGCTGTGGCCGCATTGGGTCTGCACGCCCTGCAACACCGGGGGCAAGAAGCCGCAGGCATCGTGTCCAGCGACGGCGAAAATTTTTACGACGAACGCCATGCCGGTCATGTCGGCGACATTTTCGGCCAAAGCAATCTGGGCGCGCGGGACGAGCCTTCCAAAGACCAGGCCCAAGGCCCCGCTAGCCGCGTCGACGGCCTTAAAGGGCGATTGGCGATCGGCCATGTCCGCTACGCCACGGCAGGCGGATCGGCGGCGCGCAACATCCAACCCCTATACGCCGACCTTGCGGGCGGCAGCGTCGCGCTGGCGCATAACGGCAATCTGACGAACGCGCTGGCGCTGCGCGAACAATTGGTCGACGAGGGCGCGATCTTCCAATCGACGTCGGATACCGAGTGCATCATCCAGTTGATGGCGAAGAGCGAGGCCGGAGACATGGCCAGCCGCCTTGTCGACGCGCTTCGCCAAGTCGAGGGCGCCTATTCGCTTCTGGTCATGACACGGACCAAATTGATCGCCGTGCGCGATCCGCTGGGCGTTCGTCCGCTGGTCATGGGGCGGATCGGAGACACCTATGTTTTCGCGTCCGAGACTTGTGCGCTGGATGTGTTGGGCGCCAAGTTCGAGCGCGACATCGAGGCAGGAGAGATGGTCGTCGTTTCGCCCGACGGCGTGAAGGCGATGTTTCCGTTCTATAAGCGGCCGAAGAAATTCTGCATTTTCGAATATGTCTATTTTTCGCGGCCCGACAGCAGCTTCGAGGGCGTCAACGTCTATCACGCGCGCAAGCGCATCGGCGCGGACCTGGCCCGGGTCAAACCGGTGCGCGCGGATTATGTCTGTCCTGTGCCCGACAGCGGCGTCGCGGCGGCGCTGGGATACGCCGAGGAATCGCGCATTCCGTTTCAACTCGGTCTGATCCGCAGCCACTATGTAGCGCGCACCTTCATCGAACCGTCCGAGAGCCACCGGCACAATTCAGTCAAGTTGAAATTCAACGCAAATCGCGCACTGCTGAATGGCAAATCCGTCATTCTGGTGGACGACAGCATCGTGCGCGGCACAACCAGCCGGCAAATCATCGATATGGTTCGCGAGGCCGGCGCAAGCGAGGTGCATGTCCGGGTCGCCAGTCCGCCGACGACGCATTCGTGCTTCTACGGCGTGGATACGCCGGAAAAACAAAAACTGCTTGCGCATCGCATGTCGGTCGAGGAAATGCGCACCTTCATTCAGGCGGACAGCCTCGCCTTCGTCGAACTCGACGGACTTTATCGCGCGGTCGGGCAGCCGAATGGACGCGACAGCGACCAGCCTCAGTATTGCGACGCTTGTTACACGGGCCAATACCCGACGCGGCTGACGGACCACGAGGACCGGCCTGTGAACGGATCGCGGCCGCAATTGTCGCTGCTGGTTTCCAATTGACGATCGCGGGCCCCCTCTCCGGCTCGTTGGCGCTCGTCACCGGCGCGTCGCGGGGCCTCGGCCGCGCGGTCGCGCTGGAGTTGGCGCGGCGCGGCGCGCATGTCGTCACCACGGGGCGCACCGCCGGCGCGCTCGAAGCGCTCGACGACGAGGTTCAAGCGTTGGGCGGCCAGACGACAATCTCGCCGTTCGATTTGTGCGATCCAGAAGGCATCGAACGTCTGGCCGCGGCGATCGGCCAGCGCTGGGGGCGGTTGGACATTTTGGCGGGCAATGCCGGAACGCTCGGCGATCTGACGCCGGTCGCGGACATCGGCGCCAAAGTCTGGAATGAGGCCTTCGCGTTGAACGTCACCGCAAATTGGCGTCTGATCCGGGCCTTCGATCCTTATCTGCGCGCGAGCGCCCATGGACGGGCCGCGTTCTTAACCTCGGGCGCGGCGCAGGCAGCCAAGCCTTTTTGGGGAGTGTATGCGGCGACCAAGGCCGCCTTGGAGCAGATGGTTCTGACCTACGCCCATGAAACCGAAACCTTGAAATTGCGGGTCAATCTGGTCAGTCCAGGCCCGTTGCGCACGGCCATGCGCGCTAAGGCGATGCCGGGCGAGAAACCTGAGACCTTGCGGCCGCCCGGCGCGATCGCGCCTGCTATCGCCGACTTGCTGTCTCCGGACGAAACGCGCACAGGCCAGATCGTCGATCTGCGCGGCGTTGGAGTGTAGCTACCCTTTGTCCGCATACGGATTTTGCCGGCCTTGACGTTCAGGCGCATCGGCACGCCCTCGAAACCGAACGTCTCGCGCAGGCCGTTGATCAGATACCGCACATAGTCGTCCGGCAGCTCGCCGGCTTGGCTGGCGAAAATCGCGAAGGTCGGCGGCCGCGCCTTGGCTTGCGTCATATATCTGATTTTGATCCGGCGGCCCTTGGCGGCGGGCGGCGCATGACGTTCCAGAGCGCCTTCGAGCCAGCGGTTCAACTGCGCCGTCGGCACGCGCTTGTTCCAAATCGCGTACTGCTCCAAGACGGCCGGCATCAATCGGTCGACGCCCTCGCCCGCCAGCGCCGACAACGCCACCAGCGGCACGCCGCGCCATTGCGGCAGCAACTCGCCGATCCGCGATTTCAAGGTGCGCAAGGTTCTGGCCTTGTCCTCGATCAAATCCCACTTGTTGACCGCGACCACCATCGCGCGGCCTTCTCGCTCGACC
>JBJXFO010000122.1:0-4032 GCA_046154725.1 Parvularculaceae bacterium
GCCTCGCCGAGGCTTCCGGCGCTTTCATTGGCCTTTTCCACGGCGAGAATTTCGGCAAGGCGGTGATCCGGGTGGGTCCTGACCGGGTGTAGCGCGCCGGCAGAGCTTTTGCTTGACCTCGCGGGGAGCCCCGGCTATCCCCGCGAGCCTTGGCGTAAAAATCGCCGATGCGGGTGTAGCTCAGTTGGTTAGAGCGCCGGCCTGTCACGCCGGAGGCCGCGGGTTCAAGTCCCGTCACTCGCGCCATTTTCATCAATAAAATCAGCAACTTATCGATGCCTTTCTCGGGCGTCCTTTGCAGGCGTTCCAGCGGGTAAGCGCCGGGTAAGCATGACGAAAATAAGTGCATAACCAAAGGACCGAAAAGACGCGCCTCGACGTCACAATCGCTGATCGTGAGCCCCGGCCATCAGGGCGATGAATCCGCCCCGGGCAGGGCGCGCCGCCGCCGTCATTCGGCGTAGAGGGCGTTGAGATAAGTGTAACCCTTCGGTGAGCGCCGCAGGCGTCAGGGGTCTTGAGGGGTTTTTCGGTCGAGGAGCGCTCTTTCTTCGATGATGATTTGCTTGAGGCATTCAATGCCGTGTTCGGTGAATGCCGGGCAACCGTCTTCGCCGACGCCGATGACCCAAAGGCAGCCTTCCTCCGGGTCCATGCTGACGGAGATCTCGTGCAGCCATTCCTCATCTTCGCCAAGCAGCTTGGCGACGTGAGAGATCGTGAAGACGTGGGAGATGCCGGACACGGGTCAGGCGGCTTGCTTCGTCGCGGCGCGGGCGACGGACCAGTTCCACGGCAGCAACGCATCGAGCTGCGACGCTGGGTGACCGGCGATGCGTGCCAGCACGTCGGCGAGCCACGCCTGCGGGTCAATGCCGTTCATCTTTGCCGTGACGATCAAACTGTACATGGCGGCGGCGCGCGCGCCGCCGCGGTCGGAGCCGGCGAACAGCCAGGATTTTCGCCCGAGCGCGATGCCGCGCAGGGCCCGCTCGGCGGCATTGTTGGTGAGGCAGATCCGTCCGTCATCGAGAAAGCGCGAGAATGACGGCCAGCGCTTCAGCATGTAGTCCATGGCTTTCGCAATGTCGGCGCCGCGTGAAAGCTTGGCGCGTTCCTCACGCATCCAGCTTTCCAGGTCGGCGACGAGCGGCGCGCTTTTCTCCTGGCGGATGCGGCGTCGCTCTTCAGCGCTCTTGCCGTTGATCGTGCGCTCGATCGCGAACAATGCGTCGATGCGACGGACGGCTTCCAGGGCGAGCGGCGAGATCGGCGGCGGCGTCTTGCCCTCGGCTTTGCGGCGCGCCTGCGCTGCGATGTCGGCGTGAGCGAAGAACGGCCGGCGCGCGTGCGCCCAGCATGCCGCTTCCAGAATGCGCCCTTTTTCAAGCTCATTGGCGTCGACAGCGGGCTCTACGCCGGCCTGTCGCCGAGGCCATTCATAGAGCTGCATATAACCGCCATAGGCGTCGGCCTGTAAGAGACCGCCCCACTTGGCGAGATGAGTGCGCGGATGCTCGCCGGTGCGGTCGCGCGAGTAATAGAACATAGCGGCCGGCGGTGAGCGGCCCCCGAACGGCCCGTCGTCACGGACATAGACCCAGGCGCGGCCCTTGACGGTCTTGCCCTTCGCCAGGACCGGCACGGTGGTGTCGTCGCCATGCAACCGCTCCGCTGCGAACACATGCGCTTCGAGACGGCGCAGCAGCGGCTCAAGCGCGACGCAACCGGCGCCCACTTGATCGGCAAGCGTCGACAGACTGAGCGGCACGCCTTCCCGCGCGTAGCGTTCAGCCTGTCGGTTCAACGGCTGATGCTGGCCGAACTTCTCGAACAGAATCATGGACAGGAAGCTCGGTCCCGCCCAGCCGCGCGGCGTGACATGAAACGGCGCCGGCGGCTCGCTGATCTTCTCGCAGTCCCGGCACGTCATCTTCTCGCGCACATGCTGGATCACCTTCCACTGGCGCGGAACGACCTCCAGCGTCTCAGTGACGGTCTCGCCAAGCTTTCGGAGCCGATCGCCGCCGCAACACGGGCACGCGGTCAAGCCCGGCGTGACCACGCGCTCGCGCGGCAGATGAGCGGGGAACGGCTGACGTGACGGACGCTTGCGCTCGAACGCCGCGACCGTCGTCGTCCTGGCCGCGGCTTGCTCGGCGGCGATCTCGTCCTCGGTCGCTGCAGCGCCAAGATCTTCGAGTTCGAACTCCATCTGCTCGATGAGGCGCGACAGGCGCTCCGACCGCGGTCCGTAGAGTTCGCGCTTGAGCTTGGCGATCTCGAGCTTTTGTCCAGCGATCAGCGCCGCGTCGTCGGCGCCCCTCGCGCGCGCCAGCGCGAGTTCGGCTTCGACCTCAGCCGTTCTGCACGTCGCCGCCGCGAGCGCCGCCTTCAAGTCGAGATCGCCAAGTTGATCCATGCACAGACGGAATCACAGTTCGCGCTTGTCCGCCCATAAAAAATGCTATCCCGCGCGTTGCGGCCGGAAGGTCTGCACGGGATTGCGCCAGTCGATGCCGGACAACAAATAGCCCAGTTGCGCCGACGAGATGGTGACGGCGCGTTCCTCGGGCGGGCTCTGCGTCGACGGCTGCGCACTCGCGCAAGGCGGCCACACAAAACGGCCGCGTTCCAGCCGCTTGGCGTAAAGCGACAGTCCGAGGCCGTCATGCCAGAGGATCTTGATGAGGTCGCCGCGCGCGCCGCGAAAAACGAACAGATCGCCGGCATGCGGATCGCGTCGCAAGGACTCCTGGATTTGAAGCGCAAGGCCGTTCATGCCGCGCCGCATGTCGGTGCGGCCGATCGCGAGAAAGACGCGCACACCCGTCGGCATCGGGATCATCGGCGCGCCAGACAATCGATGACGCGCAAAAGCGCGCAGCCGTCGAAGTTCGCGCCGACGCGAACACGATAGGCGCCGGCGATCTCGATCTCGATCAGATCGCAGACGGCCAGATCGCTGACGGCAGCCGCCGCGGACGCCGGCGGCGCCTCGGCCGTCTCGCGAGCAACCGTCAGCTCCACCAATCTCGGCCGGGGAGGTCTTGATGGCGCTGCAGCCGCGTCGATGACGGAGCCATACTTCCGGCGCCAGCCGAACACCTGGTTCGCATTCACGTCGTACCGGCGCGCCACCACTGAAACCGAAGCGCCCGGCGCCATTGTCGCGGCCACGATCTCCCGCTTCAACGCCTCCGGCCAACGCTTGTGCGTCCGACGCCCGGTCTTTGTGTCCATGTTGGAACTTGTGGACACGTCCACACCCATGCCGCCTCAGATCAGCGACCAGTGTTTCAGTTCTCGCCCGTCTCCAGCAAGGCGGTCGTCACCGTAGGGATACCCTTGAACGACAGCACGCAAGAAGCGCCGGCGGTGACGCTCGCCTTCTGCTGGGCGCACTGGCGGCGCGACTTCTTCGACCTCGCTGAAGGCGGCAACGCGCCGATCGCGAGCGAAGCGCTCGCCCGCATCGCCGAACTCTACGCGATCGAAGCCGAGATCCGTGGACGGAGCGCCGAGGAGCGTCGCGCTATCCGCGCCGAAAAGTCCAAACCGACCGTCGATGCGCTCTTCGTCTTCCTCGAAGAGAAGCTGTTACGCATTTCGGGCGGCAGCGAACTCGCCAAAGTCATCCGCTACGGCAAGAAGCGCCGCGACGGCCTTTCCCGCTTCCTGGACGATGGCCGCGTCGAGATGGACTCGAACAATGTCGAACGCCTGATCCGCCCGCTGACTCTCAATCGAAAAAACGCGCTCTTCGCCGGGTCGGACGAAGGCGGAACAAACTGGGGCGTCGTCGCCTCCCTCATCGAAACCTGCAAATTGGGCGGCGTCGAGCCGAACGCCTATCTCGCCGGCGTCCTCGCCAAACTCGTCAACGCCTGGCCGAGCTCACGCCTCGACGACCTGCTCCCCTGGAAGCACGTGGCCTGAGAACATCGCTTACAAAGCTTTAATGGCCGCCAGCCATAAACCCTTCATGCATCTTAATGGAGTGTTCGCGTTGCGCCTTCTTATTGCATTGGC
>JBJXFO010000129.1:0-5051 GCA_046154725.1 Parvularculaceae bacterium
CCTCAGTCACGGCTTCGCCGTGACAGCTCCCCCGCAAGCGGGTGGAGCAGGAAGGAAGCGCGTGTTTGCGCGCCCGCGCGCGAACGATTGTTCGGCGGGCTGGTTCACGCTCGCGCCGCCAGATCAGCGATGACCCTTGCCGCGCGACAAACCGGACTTTTCAACGATGGCTGTCTGAACCATCAACAGGCAGCAAGCATAGGGCTAAACCATACCGCGATTCAAACAATCAATAAGGCGAGCGGTTATGGTTAATTTGGCGCGGAGGTTGTGCCGCCTTCACTCAAGTGGAGCTATCGCATAGGCAGCAGCGCTTTCTTCTCCCCTCTCCCGCAAGCGGGAGAGGGTTCAGCTTCATTTGCGACAGCCCTGCTCACTCAAGATCGAGCCAGCGCCGGGACCTTGCTTGCGGCGCTGCCGCGACGCCCGCCTGCGCGAAGGCCGCGATAATACGTACACGGTCTTTTCCATCGACGGCGCGGTTGCCCGGACCGGAGATTTCCCCGATCGCCCAGCCGACGCCCGGCGTCCTGCGCACCTCGACAACGGCAATTCGCGCGCCGTCGCGCTCATAGCGATAAAAGACGCTGTCGCCGCGCCAGGCGCGCAGGAGATAGTCTCGCACGCAATTGTCATACTCGTTGCCGGTTCGGCGGAGCGCGGCGCCGGTATCGACGGGGAGCAAAACGCCGCCGGCTCCATCCGTCAGTTGCCGGACCGGCGGCGGCGGGAAAGGGAGGCGTTCATAATGCGCCTCCACCCAGTTGCGCAGCGAGTAACACGAGGTGCGCTCCAGCGAGGCGATGATCTGTCGGTCGGTGAGATCTGTCCGGACCCGCCGCACGATCTCGACCGCGAACATCACGCGCGACAGGTCGCGCGGCTTGTCGATCATCTTCAGGACGCCGCGCGTGCGATAGGGTGCCGGCAAGCGCGCGAGCGTGATCACCGCGCGGCGCGTGATCGCTGGCAGGTGCGACAGGGTCTTTCGCGCATGCGGTTCCGCATAAAGCGCTGCAAGGCGCGCATAGGTTGGCGCGCGCCAGGGCCGCCCGGCAAGCCGCGGGACGAGGCGCGCGAGGCGCGGGTCGGCATCTGGCGCGAATTGCGCCAGGATCGCCTCACGGCGCACGGTGCCGATCGCGCGCGCCAGCGCCGCGACAACGCCCGCGTCATGACGCGCCTCGCCCATCAGCGCGAGCGCCATCGCGATAAAATGCAGCTCATCGCGGGGAAGCGATAAAATGCGCGCCGCGACATGAGCGTTCACGGCCGCGATCGCCGCGATGTAGGGCGTCAGCCAGCCGTAAGGCCCGCCGCTGCGCGGCGCTTCTAAAACTTGCCGGGAGACCCGCGGCATCGATTGGCGCGCAGGCGTTCCCACTCTCAGGATCTGGGACATTGTCTTGCTTTCAATGGAAGATTTTTCGAAGGCGGCGCACGTCGGCGGCGCCGCCTATTCCATCGAAAGGCGGCACAGTCAGACGGCGTGAGCCTCAATTTTTCTGAGCAGCGACACAGGAAAGCTCCATAGCTTATTACGACAGCACGAAGTTGTTAATTGATCCGCGTTCGGATGACAAGTGGAAACCAGCGCTTCACCTGCACCACGGATCGCTCTCTCCCTCTTCGACGGCAAGGCCCTCGCCGAGGAGCGCGGCGCCGAGATCGTCGCCGCTGTTTGTCTCGATGCGCGCAACGACGCGTCCGCCATATTTGTCGGGTGCAATTTCGTGGAGCGTGACGCCGCCGTCGCCGAGCATCGCTTCGACGAAGGATTTGGCGCGCCGCGCCGCATCCCGCTCGGCGTCGCAGCGCGGGCGATACAGTTCCGGCGCATCGACGTCGGCGATGCGGACCGCGACCGACACCGTATGGCCGACCCAGATGCGCGCCGCGACGCGGACCGTGTAGCCATCGACGACGCGCTCCACCTCCGCGGCGACGGGTCCATCTATCGCGCGCGCATCGGCTGCCGCCGCTATCGGTGCGAACGCGAAGAGGAGCACAAGGAGCAATCGAAGAAATACAACCATGACGGGCAATATAGCCCGTTCTCGCTATGTTCGCAATCTGAGGTTGCCACTAAAAATCGACCGCGCGGCCTTTTCGCTCCCAGTCGCCATAGCGCGTTGGCTCAAGGCCGCCGGGGCCGCCCGTTTCCGCCGGCGCGTCAGCGGGTTTTGCCGCCTTGCGCCGCTCTGCTGCTTCTTCGAGTGCGCGCCGCGCGGCGGGCGTTAGCTTTGCGCCGGGCGCTGCGCCTTCTGCGTCCGCTTTCACGTCGGTGTTGCTCATATTGAAGGACCCTTTCGCGCTTCACATATAGGTCGCGAAAGACGCTTCGACAAAGGACACCGATGAGCCAGCTTCGCACCTTTACCCTTCTTGCCGCCCTGACCGCACTGTTCGGGGCCATCGGCCTTGCAATCGGCGGCAAGGGCGGAATGTTGCTTGCGCTCACCTTCGCGGCGATGATGAACGTCTTCACCTATTGGAACGCCGACAAGATCGTTCTGAAGATGTACAAGGCGCAGCCGGTTGACGACACGCACCCGTCCGGCGCGGTGCGCCGGTACGTTGCGCTGGTTGAGCAGCTTGCGACGCGCGCGGGCTTGCCGCGTCCTGTCATCACGATCATCGAGAACGATCAGCCCAACGCCTTTGCGACGGGCCGCAACCCGGAAAATGCCGCTGTTGCGGCGACGACCGGCCTCCTCCGTATGCTGACCGAAGCGGAGATCGCCGGGGTGATGGCGCATGAACTCGCGCATATCAAGAACCGCGACACGCTGACCATGACCGTCACCGCGACGCTTGCCGGCGCCATTACGACGCTTGCAAACTTTGCCATGTTCTTCGGCGGGAACCGCGACGGCAATGGCGGCGGCAATATCATTGCCTCGCTTGCCATGATGATCCTCGCGCCGATGGCGGCGGGATTGGTGCAGATGGCGATCAGCCGCGGGCGCGAATATGAGGCTGACCGCGTCGGCGCCGAAATTCTGGGCCAGCCGGAAGCGCTCGCCTCGGCGCTCGCCAAAATCTCCAATGGCGCGGCGCGCATTCCGAATGAAACGGCGGAAATGCACCCCGAAACGGGCCAGCTGATGATCATCAACCCGTTGTCGGGCAGGGGCGCGGACAATCTCTTCTCGACCCACCCGTCAACGCAAAACCGCATTGAAAAACTGATGGCGATGGCGGGCAATGCGCCAGGTACGTCGAATCGTGGTCCGTGGAGCTAAGACACCGTTAGCAGACGGTTAACGCCTGCTAACCACAAGCGCCAATTGTCGATCCGCCTTAAGCGCTCCCTTTACACCCCGGCGGCTATGGTCGGCGCTGGATGAGGGAGCGCGGGCCATGCGCATTGATTTTGCAACTATCGGCGGCATCGCCGCCGGGCTGTTTGTTGTCGGGCTGGCAATTGCCATGTCTGGTTCCGCCCTCGTGTTTCTCAATGCGCCAAGCGTCCTGATCGTCGTTGGCGGCGCGGCGGCTGCGACCGTGTTGCGCTTTCCGGTTGACGACGTCGCCAATGCGCTGGTCACCGGCGCGCGCTCGGCGTTCTTCGATCAGGCAAGAGACCCTGCGGCGCTGCTCGACGAAATTCGCACCCTTGCGCAAGTCATCCGCCGTCAAGGGCCCATGGCGCTGGAGAGAACGCCGGTATCCGAGCCGTTCCTCGCGCGCGGCAAGCAGATGATTGCCGACGGCATCTCCATCGATCATTTGCGCGCGCAATTGACGCGCGAGCGCGATCTGGAAATCCAGCGCCTTGTCAACGGCGAGAAAATTTTTCGCGCGATTGGCGAGGCAGCGCCCGCCTTCGGCATGATCGGCACCGTTGTCGGCCTTGTGCAAATGCTGTCGTCGATGGAAGACCCTTCGACGATTGGCCCCTCGATGGCGGTTGCGCTGCTGACGACGCTTTATGGCGCGCTGATCGCTTACGTTATTGCGCTCCCCATTGCCGACAAGCTGGCGTCAAAGCTTGAAGCGCAGGAGACGAACCTGTCGCTGATCATCGACGGCCTCGCGCAAGTTGCCGAACGCCGCTCGCCCGACGCGATCACCGACATGCTGATCGTCTATCTGCCCGAGAAAGCGCGCGGCGCGTTTGCCGGCGCGCTCGCATGAGCGTTTCCCCGTCAGGCGGCAACCGGCGGCGCAATGCGTCGTGGATCATCACCTATGCGGATCTGATGACCTTGCTCGTCTGCTTCTTTGTGCTGATCGTTTCGTACTCCGTGCAGGACGAGACGAAGATGCAGGTCGTGACCGGGTCGATCCGCGAAGCGTTCGGTGTCACGAAAGACCGCCGCTTTGCCGGCGACGAAACCTTGTCCGGCACGCCCGAGAAGCGCCAGCCCGGCGCGGTCATCGAAACGGAAACGCCGTCCGGGCAAGGCCTGACCGAAACGCTCGCGGCTCGCCCGGCGGCCGGCGCCGACGGCAATCGCGGCGCGTTTGAAACCGCGAGCGCCGATGCGAAGCGCTTCGAAGCCGTCAAGGAGCGCCTTGAGCACGCGATATTATTGAGCCCGATCGCGCGCGGCACGCAGGAAGCGATCACCGTCACGCTGACGGAGACTGGCCTTCAGGTCGTCATCGTCGACACCGACGGCCGCGCGATGTTTGCGCCGGGCAGCGCCGAGCCGACGCCCGCCGCCACGGCGCTGATTGAAGAAACGGCGCGCGCATTAAAGCCGCTCGCCAACCGCCTGTTCATCGAAGCGCACGCCGACGCCACGGGCAGCGGCAGCTATTCGCCGTTTGACCTGACAGCGGACCGCGCCAACGCCGCGCGCCGGATCATGGAAGACGCCGGCATGCCGCGAGAGCGCATCGCCGGCGTGACGGCCAAGGGCGATGCGTTTCCTCTCTACCCGGAGGATCCATTTGCGGCGGGAAACCGGCGCATCGAGATTACGCTGGAGGCGGCAGCGCCTTTGTTGCCGGATGAGCGGCCCTTGTAGGGCGGATGGAGCGAAGCGATATCCGCGTCTTCCTTTGGCCAGCGTCATGGCGGATATCGCTTCGCTCCATCC
>JBJXFO010000133.1:0-15070 GCA_046154725.1 Parvularculaceae bacterium
AAATTTCTTCTATGGATTTAAACTAACCGAGTATTCTCCCTTCAAGACAGACCTCACAGAAAAAATGAGGCAGGCGGAGATTGCAGCGACCGCAGCCGGAGTAGCTCTATCGTTGCAGGTTGGCGCCTCCCAAGAACAAGCCAATGCCCTATTGCGCGCCCAGTCGGAGGGGTTCGCCGCGGCGATGGAGGCAGCGGTCGCGGCGGTTCGCGCCGAAGCGGCCGATAACCGGATGCGCCTTGATGCGCGGCTGGCGGCGGCGGAGGCGGAGCGCGCCGAGGCGAGCGCCGCAAGCGAACGCCTGCGCGCGCACAATGCCCTGATCGATGCGGAGCGGCAGCGGCTGGCGGCGCTGTCCACGCAGGCGATTGCCGAGATCGCCACTCTTCGCGTCATGAGCGCGAAAGCAGAACAAGAGCGCCTTGCGCTTGCCGAGGCGAATTCAACCCTCACGGTTGCGCGCGATCAGGCGGCGGCGAAAGCAGAGCGCGAGCGCCGCCGCGCCAATGAACTCGACTGGGAGGCAAAGCGCGCCAGCCTTCACGCCCGGCATGTCGAGGCGCGCGTCGCCGCCCTCCTCGACAGCGGCTCGTGGAAAGCGACAGCGCCGCTGCGCGCCGCCGGCATGCTGGCGCGAAATGTTTCCGCCGCTAGCCGCGCGATGACAAAAAGGGCGGCGCGCGCGATCCTGTCCGGCGGCCTTGGCATGTTGCGAACCTCGCCAGCGCTGAAGCGCGCGCTGCACGACGTCGCGGTCAAATCCCCGCTCGGCGAGCCGTTCTTGCGCTTTGCGCGCGCGCGGCCGCCGGCCGTTCCGGCCCCTCCCTCGCCGGCCCGTCCTATGCTGCTGTCCTCGCAGCTTGAAGATCGCTCGTCGCAGGCCGCCAAGCGCCGCGTTCTCTATTATTACGTCGATCACACGATTGGCTGCCCGGTGAACACCGGCATGCAGCGCGTCGTGCGCGGACTTGCCGCCGGGCTCCTCGCGCAGGGCAGCCCGCTCGTGTTCGTCAAATGGTCGCGCACGTCAAAACGCCTCGTCCTCATCAACCGCGCGGAATTGCACCATCTTGGCGAATGGAGCGGTCCGCGCACGGACGCGGGCGCCTATCCGGACGATGACAGCGAAATCGCAGCGCCGGCCCATCAGCCGCGCGACGATGCGTGGCTGATCGTGCCGGAAGTTGCCTACATCAACGCGCACCAGGACGAGCCGACGCTCGACGTCCTCATGGCGGCGCGGCAGGCGAAGCTGAAGACCGCGTTTGTGTTCTACGACGCAATCCCGCTGCGCCGGCCGGAATTCGCGTCATCGGCAGCAAAGCACGAGACCTATATGCGGGCGCTGCTGCTTGCCGATTTCGTGGCGCCGATTTCGAAATGGTCGGCGGTCGATCTTGCGTCCTACCTGACCCATCACGAACTTGCCGATCTGAGCCAAGGCCCCGCGATCGAG
Source organism: Parvularculaceae bacterium (assembly GCA_046154725.1). GTDB lineage: Bacteria > Pseudomonadota > Alphaproteobacteria > Caulobacterales > Parvularculaceae > Amphiplicatus. The sequence continues at coordinate 1,457 of JBJXFO010000133.1, forward strand.
CCGCTGCTGCTGCCCGGCGAGTCGAGCGTTGTGACGGGGTGCAGCAACAGTGCAAAAGCGGAAAAGCTCATCCTCTGTGTCGGGACAATCGAGCAGCGCAAGAACCAGGGCGCGCTTCTGGAGGCGTTTGAAAACTTCTCGGCGGGCAGTTCCGGCGCCGGCTGGCGCCTTGAACTGGTCGGCAATCTGCATCCGAATATGGCCGAACAGGTAAACGCCGCTGCCGCCCGGAATGCGCAGATCCGCTATCGCGGCAACCTCTCCGACGCCGACCTTGCGGGGTTGTATGACGCGTGCGCCTTCACTGTCTTTCCCTCGGTCGAGGAAGGCTTCGGCCTGCCCATTGTCGAGAGCCTGTCGCACGGAAGGCCCTGCATCTGCGCCGATTTCGGCGCCATGGCCGAAGTCGCCGCCGGCGGCGGCTGCGTGATGGTCGACGTTCGCGATCCGGAGGCGATTGCGGCGGCGATTGAAACCCTCGCAACGGACGCGCGCGCGCGCGCCGGACTTGCCGCCGAGGCGGCTGCGCGCCCGGTTACAACGTGGACGGACTATGCGCAGGCTTTCGCCTCGCAGCTCACGGCGATCGACTCGCCGCTATCACGCATCGGCCGAATTTTTTACTGCATTCACTCAACCGCCGCCGTACCGTTTAATTCCGGTATCCAGAGAGTTGTTCGCGGATTAGCCGGAGCGCTTCTCGAGCAAGGCTATCAGCTAATTCCGGTCAAATGGAGCAAAGACGAGGGCACGTTAGTGCTCGCGAACAAAAAGGACCTTTCGCACGTTTCAAAATGGAACGGTCCGGCCCCCGATGATTGGCGTCTTATCGATGAAATTAGCGCCTTCGAGCCGGAAGACTGGTTCTTGAGCGCAGAATTGCTCATAGACCCGGCAGATGCGGATAGCGTTTCAATCGAAGCGTGGGCGCATACGGCCGGACTACGAACTGCTTGGATTTTCTACGACACGATTCCATGGAAAATGCGCGGCTCCTACGACTCGCGCTTCTCTGATCTCCATAGCAGCTATATGCGCGGTTTGAGGACCGCAAATCTCATTCTTCCGATCTCTTCTTATTCTGCAACAGAATACGCGCGGTTCCTCGACGAAACCGACACGCGTATGCCGAACCGCAATATTGTCATTCAAGCAACGCCGCTTCCGGGCGAGTTTAAGGAACGGCCCCGAACAAGGGCGCCGAAAGAAGAAAACCGTTCTCCCGTTCGTCGAATTTTGTGCGTTTGCACAGTCGAAAGCCGAAAAAATCATCTCGCGTTAATTGAGGCTTTCCAGCAAGCGCAAAAATTGACGGAGCTTCAACTGGAGCTTTGGCTCGTGGGCCGCGAAGCGCCCGAGCCGGACTTGATTCGTAAAGTGGAAAGTTTTGTCGCCGCCGATATGAATATTTATTGGGAACGCTCTGCTGACGATAGTCGGCTGGCGGAGCTTTATGAGCTATGCGACTTCACGGTCTATCCCTCCCTTGAAGAAGGGTTTGGCTTACCAATTCTCGAAAGTCTTTGGGCTGCCCGCCCGTGCATCTGCAGCAATCAAGGGGCCATGCTTGAAGTCGGCGTAGGCGGCGGTTGCGTCTTGGTTGACACGCGCGACGCGAACCAAATCCGCGACGCAATTCTGGCGCTTGCCGAGAATTACGAAATAGTTGCGCGTCTCGCGCAAGAAGCGACAGGCAGATGCTTCAAATCGTGGTCAGCCTACGCGGAAGAAGTATCTTACTTACTCGCAAGAGAGCGGCCGGTTCAACGCTTACGTTATCCGCTCTCACTGATCCCCGAAGGCAGCTTCGCGGGCGCCATGCCAAATTTGTCCGTACGCCCGCGTTTATCGATTTGCATTACAACCTATAATCGCGCGGATTGGCTCCGAGTTTGCTTGCGAACACTGGCGCGCCTAATTCCCGATCAACGATCTGACATTGAGGTTTTGGTAGTTGATAATGCGTCTTCAGATAAAACGCCTCAAGTTTTTGAACCGTATGTAGGTCGTTCGGACTTCCGATTTATCCGCAATCCCTCAAACGTCGGCATGCTCGGAAATCTTGCGGTTACGGCGGACGCGGCACGCGGCGAATATGTTTGGATCATCGGCGACGACGATCTGCCGGCGCCCGGCTCTATCGAGGCCATACTGGACGCCATTAAGAAGAATGACGGCGCGGCGCTCATCTATCTCAATTACAGCTACACGCGCGAAGACGATCCAGGCAAAGTCGTCGATCTCGACGAATATTTCGCCTCGGCGACGCCGATATCACCGCCCTCGGCCGACTTCGCGGCGCCAATCGCTGCCTTGTCGATGATGAGTGAAAATCTATTTACGGCAATCTATTGCCTAGTGTTCAGGCGCGACCACTCTTTGCGCGCTTATACGCTTGATACGAGTGGGCGGCCCTTCTCAACAATGCTCACCTGCATTCCATCGACTTACCACGTACTTCACCACATGATGCACGAGCGGGGCGTATGGCTCGGTGAACCGCAGATTGTCGTCAATATGAACGTCTCTTGGCTGAAATACGCCTCGATTTGGATCCTTGAGCGCATACCAGAAGCATTTTGCGTTGCGGAGCAGATGGGTGCGGATCCAGCGGAAGTCGATCGGCGCCGTGCGGAGCATCTTCGGAACGTCAGCCATTGGTTTCAAGAAATTCTGCGCGACGATCCCGAATCGAATCGTACATATTTCGACCCGGCTCACTTGCATTCGCGTTTTCGACACCTCCCGGAATATTTGGCAATGGCGCCGGAACTCAGGCGGATATATTCGGCTGCTCATGAAACAAATCCCACCGCATTTCCAAAGTCACCCGAGGTAGTTTTTCAGTGACCGCCGACCCACTAGAAGGAGCGCAAAGTTGAGCAGTTATCGTGCGATCAATGCCTGCCGCGTTTCCGGCAGCAAGAATCTTGTCCCCGTGCTCAGTCTTGGCCATCAGGCGCTGACCGGGGTGTTTCCGAAATCGCCGTCCGACGCCATCACCACGGGGCCGCTTGAACTGGTCTGGTGCCCGGACAGCGGCCTTCTCCAGCTCGCCCATTCCTATGAGGCGTCGGAGATGTATGGCGACAATTACGGCTATCGCTCCGGGCTCAACCAGTCGATGGTCAGTCACCTGACGGACAAGGTCGCCTATATCGAGCGTCTGGTTGCGCCGCAGGCGGGCGACGTTGTTGTCGATATCGGCGCCAACGACGCAACGACGCTCAAGGCCTATCAGACAAAAGGCTTGCGCCGCATCGGCATTGACCCGACCGGCGCAAAGTTTCGTCAATATTATACCGACGACATCACGCTGGTTCCGGACTTCTTTTCGGCGGACGCCTATCGCCGGGTCGAGAAACAGCAAGCGCGCATCGTCACGTCGATCGCGATGTTCTACGATCTTGACGCCCCGGTTGCGTTTGCAAAACAGATCGAGAGCATTCTCGCCGATGACGGCGTGTGGCATTTCGAGCAGAGCTATATGCCCTCGATGCTGCGGATGAACTCCTATGACACGATCTGTCACGAGCATCTCGAATATTATTCGCTCGGCGTCGTCAAACTGATCCTTGAAGCCGCCGGTCTGCGTTTTGTCGATGTCGTCATGAACGCCGTCAATGGCGGCAGCTTCGCGGTCACCGCCGCAAAACGCGCCAATCGCTCCGTCAAGTCGAATGACGCGGTCGTCAACTGGCTGCTGGAACAGGAAGACCGCATGGGCCTCAACACGCCGCGGCCCTTCCGCGACTTTGAGGAGCGCGTGTTCCGGCACCGCGACGACCTTGTGCGCCTCATTCGCACCTTGAACGCCGACGGCAAGACAATCGTCGGCTACGGCGCCTCGACCAAGGGCAATGTCGTGCTGCAGTTTTGCGGCCTGACCGCGAAGGACATTCCGGCAATCGCCGAGGTGAACCCTGACAAGTTCGGCGTCTTTACGCCGGGCACGCACATTCCGATCGTGTCGGAAGCGGACGCCCGCGCCATGAACCCCGATTATTTCCTGCTGCTGCCATGGCACTTCAAGGACGGCATCATCCGCCGCGAGAAGGAGTATCTCGCCAGAGGCGGAAAGTTCATAATTCCGTTCCCGGAGATTGAGATTGTCTAGAAAAATCTCGAAATAGACAAAAATTTACAAGAAAAAACCGGTGCAAGCGTGATTACTGATTCAGAGATCGAAAGCGTGTTCAAGGCGATGCTGGGGCGTTCGCCGGAAACGCGAAATGTATATGAGCATTTTCGTCATACGGACAATGTCCTTTCGCTAGTCGAGATCGTTTCGAAGACTCCTGAATTTCTGAAGCGCTCAATGAAATCTCCTTTCGACTATTATAATTCGCGCATCGATGCGCTCTCGATCGTGCGTTCGCATGAGAACTCTGAGCGGCAGCAAAGACCTGGCTATAAAGTCAATTATTTTGGCGTTTCAATTCCGAATGCCGTCATTCCCTCACACGCGTTTGACCAAATACCCGACCTCGAAAACGATCCGCTGCCTGCGAATTGGCATGCGGACACGGCGGAATTTGCCGCTGCTCTGAGATCCGTGGATCTAGCAAAGTCATCTTTTACCATGATCGAGCTTGGCTGCGGATGGGGGTGCTGGATGAACATCACTGGCGCCGCAGCGAAGCGCCGCGGCAAAGTTGTCAAACTGATCGGTATTGAGGGCGATGGGAAAAACATCGGTCTAGCGCGCGACGCGCTGGCTGCGAATGGTTTCCTTCCTGAGGAATACTCACTGTTGCATGGGATTGCGCATGCGAGCTCAGGATTTGCTGCGTTCCCGCAACAAAATTCCGATGAGGAAAACTGGGGCTTCGAGCCTGTTTTCAGCACCAATGAAAGAGCCTTTGCGGCAGCAATGAAATCCGGGAGGCACGCCAAGCTGCCGATGTACGGATTTCGGGAGTTGTCGTCTGACTACGGACGGATCGATTTGCTGCACGTTGATATCCAAGGCGGTGAAGCTGCGCTTGTACGGGACAGCATCCATGTCTTTTCGGAGAAAATCGCTTACGTTCTAATCGGGACGCATTCGCGCCAAATCGAAGGCGAGGTATTCAATTCGTTTTTGAACGCAGGATGGGTGCTTGAGATTGAGCGGCCTGCGATCCTGAGTTTGCAAAACGCCGAGGCCGGGCCTTCAGTCACCGTCGATGGTGTCCAAGGCTGGCGCAATCCCCGCCTCGCCTGACAGCCGCCTAAAACCTATTCACGCGCCAAGCGCTTCATCGTAGCTCAACGCCCCGGCGTTGCCGATCAGCGCCCCGCCGCGCGAAGCGCCACCGGCGACACGCGCCAGCAGCGCGGCGGCGGCCGCCTCGTCCGGCTCTGCCCAACGGCTTTCGGCAAAGCGCGCGTAAGGGCCGCTGGGGTCGTTCACCGGCCCCAGCGCATAAGGCACGAGGAATTCCGGCGGCGTGAAATCGACGACGGCCGACCATCCGGTTGTGACGACAGCAAGGCCAAGCGACAGCGCTTCGGCGACGGGAAGGCCGAAGCCTTCGGACCTGTGTAGCGAAATCAGGATGTCGGCGGACGCGATCAGGCGCCAGCGATCGATCGGCGCGAGGCTGTCATCGATGAACGCGATGCGCGGATGGCCGCCCGCCGCGACGCGCAAGGCTGCGGCGCCGTCACGGAATTCGGCGAGATTGCGCGTCTTGACTATCAGGCGGCAATCCTCGCGATCGCCGAGCGCCGCCAGGAACACACGGATCGCGCCTTCAATGTTCTTGCGCGACAGCGACGAACGGCCATCCGCCATCGTCAGCACGACGATGCGGCCATCCGGCTTTCGCGGCGCGACGCCTTCCGGCGGCGCAATGCGATAGGGAACGAAGCGCACCGGACTATCTGTCAGCCTACGGAACGCCTCCACACAGAACGACGACGGCGCCCAGATTTCACTGAGGGCATGCGTTGCCGCCCCCCATTCCGGCGGCGCCGCCTCTAATTCCCACACCCAGCATCCGATGATCCGCCACGCGCGGCGGCGATAAAGCGACAGCGCGCGAAGCGCCGGCAAGGTCTCGGGCGCATTGACGTGTAGGATCAGCGTGCCGTCCGCCGCATCCGGCATTTCGGAGAGGTCGCGATCAGGCGCCATATCGATCTGGTTGAACGCGCCGCTGAGATCGACGCACAAGGGTTTGTAGCCGGACGCGGTCAAGGCGCCGGCGCACGACCGCGCCGACTCGCCGATGCCGCTCCCGGTACGGAACAAGCCGGCAATCACGAGCGGGCCTTTGCGCGCGGCTGCCAGCGCAGATGCCGTGCGCGCCGGCCGCGTCAGCATCAGATTGCGCGCGCTTGCGGAAATGCGCGCGCGGATCGGAACCGGCTTCATCGCAAGCCCCGTCACCGCGTTGCCCGGTGCGGCAGGATTGGCGCGAGCACGGCTTCGCGCTTCGACACCTTGAACGGCGACCATGTCAGCGCCGCCGCGATGTCGCGAAGTCGCGCCTTGCGCGCCCGCTGCAGCTTGCGCCGGTCGCCGGCAAGCGCCGGCAAGCCAGCGTAGCCGTCAAGGACGCCGCGCAGATAAGCCCTGCCCGTTCCGGCGGACGACGCGCGCAGGCAAAGATAAGCGTCAGCGATCAGCCTGAGCGGCAACAACGGCCAATAGAGCGCGCCGGGCATGTTGCGAAACGTCATCCAGATCCTGTTCCGGTTGCCGTGATATACCGTGAAGTCGCTATAGCGGCCCGAAATGCCGGACCCCTCGTGCAGAACCCGCGCCGCCTTGACCTGCACCGACCGCCCGCCCGCAAGGCGCAGCCGAAATCCGAGATCGACGTCCTCGCCGTAACAGAAAAAGCTTTCCTCGAAACCGCCGAGATGAAGAAAGGCTGCGCGGCGATACATCGCGGCGGCAGCGCACGGCGCAAAGCACTCGCCATCCTCGGGCAGTTGATCGGCCGGCCAGCCGAAATGCCCCCGATAGGGAATGCCGAGCACATGGACAACATCGCCGGCGCCGTCGATTGTCGCGGGATTGTCCGCATTGAGCTGCGTCGATCCAAAAGCGTCCGCCCACGGATACCGCCCGCTGGCGCTGACAAGCGCCGACAGCCAGTCGCGTTCAGCGTAAGCGTCGGGGTTGAGAAAAACGAGCCATTCGCCCGTCGCCTCCCGCGCGGCAAGGTTATTGGCGGCGGCAAAGCCGAGATTGCTGCCCGCATCGATCACGCGCGGCGACAGCGGCGCCGGCGCGCTGGCGATCGCCGAACCAAGCGAGCCATCGGCCGACGCATTATCCACAACGATCACCTCAAAGTCGCGGTAAGTCTGCCGGCTGAGATGCTCAAGGCAGCGCGCAAGGCGATCGCCAGAATTATAATTGACGATAATGACCGAAAGGCTGGTCACAAGAGGAGTTTGAGGACCGGTCAGGGGATGACTTTCAAAACGTTCGCGCGGCGCAAAGCATTTAAAACCATTGCGGGAGGAGGTATGGGAAACGGCGAAACGAGGCAAGGCGGCTCTGTGTCATCGCCGCTCGCGCCAGGACTAAGGCAAGGACAAAGGATAGCCCCGCGATGAAACCGAATTCCGACGCCGCGCGCGACATCGCCTATCATGTCCACGCACAGACGAACCTCGCGGCGCATCTTGATGAAGGGCCCTTTATCATCGTGAAGGGCGATGGCGCGTCGGTCATCGACGATGCGGGAAATCGCTATATTGACGCCATGGCGGGGCTCTGGTCGGCGTCGCTTGGCTTTTCGGAAACGCGCCTTGCCGACGCGGCCTATCGGCAGATGCTGGAACTGCCCTTCGTATCGACCTTTGCCCACCGGACAAGCCCGGCGCTGATCGAGTTGTCGGAGCGGCTGATCGCCATCGCGCCAAAAGGCCTGACGCGCGCGCTCTATGCGAATTCGGGATCGGAAGCGATCGATACGGCGCTGAAGCTCGTCTGGTATTACCACAACGCCATCGGCAAGCCCGACAAGAAGAAAGTCATCGCGCGCGAGAAGGCCTATCACGGATCGACGATCGCCTCGGCGAGCCTGACCGGTCTGCCGCGCATGCACGCCGATTTCGATCTGCCCATCGCCCGCATCGTGCGCGCGCCCTGCCCGCATTACTGGAAAAACGGCAAGGCGGGCGAGACGGAAGATCAGTTTGCGGAGCGTATGGCCGCCGAGATTGAAGCGATCATTCAGAGGGAAGGACCCGAAACGGTTGGCGCTTTCTTCGCCGAGCCCCTGCAAGGCGCGGGCGGCGTCATTCCGCCGCCGCGCGGGTATTTCGCGCGCGTGCAGGCGATCTGCCGGAAATACGATCTCCTGCTCATCGCCGACGAGGTGATTTGCGGCTTCGGCCGCACCGGCAACATGTGGGGATCGCAGACCTACGATATTGCGCCCGATATGGTGTCCTGCGCCAAGGCGCTGTCGGCGTCCTACATTCCCATTGCGGCTCTGCTGATCAATGAACGCGTCTTTGCCGCGATGGTCGAGGAAAGCCGGAAAATTACGCTGTTCGGCCACGGCTTTACTTATTCCGGCCACCCGGTTGCGGCGGCGGTCGCGCTTGAAACGCTGAAGATTTATGAAGAGCGCGATATCGTCGCGATGGCGCGCGGCCTTGCGCCGGTGCTGCAGGATGGGCTTCGCCAGTACGCGGATCAGCAGCTGGTTGGCGAAGTCAGGGGCGTTGGCATGATTGCCGGCGTCGAACTGGCCGAGGACCGCGCAGCGAAAAAGCCGTTCGACCCTGCGCGCGGCGCCGGCGCCATCGTGCAGGCGGAAGCCAAGGCGCGGGGCCTGCTCGTGCGGGCGCTCGGCGACACAGTCGCTTTTTGCCCGCCGCTGGTCATTTCCGAAAGCGACCTCAAGGACGTCGTCGCTCGCTTTGGCGAGGCGCTTGACGCCGCCGCGCGGCGGATCTTGTGAAAACAGGCTGGGCAAACGCAGGCTTTCGCCGCGGCGCCGATCACCGTTAAGCTGGCGCGCATGGCCAACGATACCGACACCGCCCAAGACCCCCGAGGCACGCTTGCGGCCGCGCTGTCGCACGGCTTTGACCTGCTCGGCCAATCGCCGGCGCAAGCGGCCGAACAGGCTGGCGAAATCCTAAAAGTCGCAAAGGACAATCCGGCGGCGCTCTTCCTCCTCGGCGCCGCGCGCCGGCGCCTCGGCGATGCGCAGGAGGCTGTTGCGATTCTTGTTGTCGCGCTGAAGGGGATGCCGCACTCGGCAGAGCTGATCCTTGAACTGGCGCTGGCGGAAGCGGCGCGCGGAGAAAGCCGGCGCGCGATGAGCCTTTGCGACCGCGCGATGGGGATTGGCGGCGGCGTTGCCAATGGCTGGCGCGCGCTCGGCGATGAGCTGATGCGCGCGGGCGACACCGACGCGGCGGGGCGCGCGCATATCAATCACGTCACGGCCTCGGCCAAAGATCCGGTGCTGCTCGAAGCGGCGCTCGCGCTCAATGACGGGCGCATTGGCGTCGCGGAGCGGCAGCTGAAATCCTATCTCATGCGCCACCCGACCGATGTCGCGGCAATCCGCATGCTGGCCGAGCTTGCGGCGCGCATCGGGCGCATGAAGGACAGCGAAACGCTGTTGACGCGGTGCCTCCAACTCGCGCCGGATTTTCGCGCGGCCCGCCACAATCTTGGCATCGTGCTGCTGCGGCAGGGCAAGTCCGCGGCGGCGATTACCGAGACGGAAACGCTCCTCAAGGCGCAGCCGAAAGACGCCGGCTATCGCACGTTGTATTGCGCCGCGCTGGTCCGCAATGGCGATTATGCCAAGGCGATTGCGCAGTATGATGCGCTGCTCGCCGATCATCCAAAGCACCCGAAATCGTGGATGAGCTTTGGCCACGCGCTGAAGACCGTCGGGCACGGGGCTGATGCCATTGACGCCTATCGCCGCGCAATCGCGCTTCGCCCCAGCCTTGGCGAAGCGTGGTGGAGCCTTGCAAACCTCAAGACGTTTCGCTTTTCGGCGGAGAATATCGCCGTCATGCAGCGCGAACTTGCGCGCGACGATATCGACGACGACGACCGGCTTCATCTTTCGTTCGCGCTCGGAAAGGCACTGGAAGACCTCGGCGATTATGAGGGCTCGTTCGGGCATTACCACCGCGCCAACACATTGCGGCAAGGTCAGATCGGTTATGATGACGACGAGATGGCGGGCCGCGTCGACGACATTGGCACATGGTTCACGAGCGATATTTTTCGCGCCCGCGCCGGGCAAGGTTGCATGGCGGCGGACCCGATCTTTGTTGTTGGCATGCCGCGCGCCGGCTCGACGCTGATCGAGCAAATCCTGTCCAGCCATTCGATGATCGAGGGAACGACCGAACTTCCCGACATTATCGCGCTCGCGCGCGAGATCGGCGCGCGCGGAAGTGTTGCCGACAAATCCTCGTATCCGCAAATTCTGTCGGCGCTTTCGCCGGACGAGTTGCGCCAGCTTGGCGAGGAGTATCTCGTCCGCACGCGCGCGCAGCGAAAGACGGACAAGCCCTATTTCATCGACAAGATGCCGAACAATTTCATGCATGCCGGGTTCATTCGCCTGATCCTGCCCAAGGCGGCGATCATCGATGCGCGCCGCCATCCGATGGCGTGCTGTTTTTCGAACTTCAAACAGCACTTCGCCAAGGGCCAGGGATTTTCCTACGGACAGGAGCGCATTGCGCGCTATTACCGCGATTATGTGATGTTGATGGCGCGCTTTGACGAAACGATGCCGGGCGCTCTTCACCGTGTCATACACGAGCGCCTTGTCGAGAACCTTGAGGGCGAAGTGCGGGCAATGCTCGCCTTTATCGGCGTCCCGTTCGAGGACGCGTGCTTGCGCTTTTATGAAACGGACCGCGCGATCAGGACGCCAAGCTCGGAACAGGTGCGCCGCCCGATCTTTACCGAGGGCCTCGACCAATGGCGGAACTATGAACCATGGCTCGGGCCGATGAAGGCGGAGCTAGGTTCGGTGCTGGAAGCGTATCCGGCGGCGCCGATGGCTGCGTAGCGAAGCGAAATGCACGCCGTTCTTGCGGCGCCAAAGGAAGACGTGCATTCCGCGATGCTAAATGCACCCTACGCTTGCTGCCCGATAACTCGCCCGAAGCGCTAACGCCGACGGCGCCGTGCGCCGGCGATTGCCGCAAGGCCAAGCGGGAAGAGCGCGAGCGCAGGCGGCAGCGGGATCGGATTGGGATCGATCGCGGCAAACTGGATGTTGAACAGCGGGAACGGCGTCGATGCCGGCGCGGAGCTGTAAGTGATCACGCCGCCGCCGCCGCGCGGATCGCCAAATCCGGCCTGTGCGATCGAGCACCCAAGGCTCGGGGTCGCCGAACAAATGTTGGCGTCGGCGCCGCGCGCTGTGCCGACAAGAATCGAAACGTTGAACTCCAAATCCTTCGACTGACCGATTGCGAAGGTTCCAAGGCTGACATCGCTGAGCAATGTGTCTTGCCAGGTGAAAAACGTCGAATTGCCGCTGGCGAGGCCAAAGCCGGTGAGCGCCACGCCATCAAACATCGATGATGTCGTCCCGTTCGAGAGAACCGAAATGTCGCCCGAAAACAGCCGGACGCCGTCGAGCGTTGCCTCAAAAACGAGAGTCGCGAACTGGCCGGTGTCGCCGGGAGCGCCAAGGAACGAACCGCACTGGGCGATATTGCCGAACACGCAATCGGCCGCCGCGAAATTCGCCAGCGCCACGCCAACGCCGCCGCCATAGATTAACGAGTTCAGGCTGGCGTTGGAGGCGACGCCGCTGTCATTTGTCAGCGTGACGAGCACCGAATTAGTCACAGAAACCACCGCATTGCCCGCCGCCGAAGCGCCGCTGGCAAAATCGAGCGGGTTTGCAAAACCGTAGCCTGTCGCGGCGGCAAAAGCCGAGCCGCCGTCTTCAGGACTTCTTGAGTTGGTAATCTGAAAGAGGCCGCCAGCAGGAAAATCGGGATCGACGGCGCCGAGGACTGCGCCGGCCCTCAGGTCCGCGTCATAGGAAAAGGTTGTTACAACGCCCGCATAGGCCGCCGAATGGGCGATTAAGGCGATGACCGAACCTGCGACGATAGTCTTGACCATGAGAACCCCTGTAAACCGAATCAAACTTGCCGTTTCGATAGACCGTCCGCGCCGCTTTCGCTAGCGAAACCGCCGAAGCAGTTCGCCGTTTCACAAAAACTTGGCCTGGCGGTTGCGCCGCCGCGCTCAATTCCCGTTCGCGGCGATTTTACCGAGGATCGGGTCACACTGCGTTTTGATCTCAGCCAGCCACGAATCATCCGGCTGCAAGGAGCGCGCCATCTGCGCAACCCCGCGCTCGCAAGCCGCCGCCGCTTCCGCCGCCAGCCCGCTCATGGCGAGCACAAACCCCTTGTGCGCTTCGAGGTCGCCGAAATTCGGGTCATCGCCCGAATATTCCTGTCGATAAATCGCTTCCGCGCGGCGTAAATCTGCCAGCGCCGCTTCCGCCTGCCCGTTTCTGGCGAGGGCGAGCGAACGATAAATCGAGACGACTGCAACCTCGTTGTGCTTAGCCCCATAGGCAAGCTGAAAAGCGTTCAACGATGCGTTCAACGCGTCAACCGCTTTTGCATCGTCGCGAACCGCGTAATAAAGGCGGCCGAGAAGCAAATTGGCCGTGGCGCGAGTTGGATGGTTCTCATCGAGTAGCTTCTCATAAAAAGTGACGACCGACAGCATTAACGCCAAAGCGGACTGATAGTCGCCTGCGAGAAAATCTCTATACGCTATATTTTGGTTTGTAGTCGCCGTTCTGAGGTGATCGGAGCCGAATTCCTTGAGGTAGATTTCCTTGACAACCAGAAGCTCCTTGCGGGCCTCATCGAGTTGGCCGATTTCGCTGAAGGCGATGCTCAGATTATTCGACAGCGATGCGCGTTGAATGGGCGTGCAAAGTACGCTCTTTTCACAGAGCGTTATCGCTTGGAGGTATTGCTCTATTGCAATGTCATGTTTCGTTTGCCGGTAGGAAGCCTTTGCGCGCTGCTGGACAACCTGCATCCTGAAAAGGTTGAGGTCATCGGCAGGGATTTCCCCCGCTTGGCTGTCGATTTTCGCGGACGTCTCTTCGATCAGCTTCTTTGAGCGGTCGAACTCGCGCAAATTGGTCATCGCGTCGGCGTAATCCATCTTGGCCCGTACTTCGTCGCCGAGCGAAAAAAACGGCCCCTTGGCCGCATCGGCGAGGATGGGCCCCGCCTCTTTCACGTCGCCAAGGTTCTGATAAGCCATGCCGATTGCGTTCAACAGACGCGCGCGTACCGCCGGCTTATCGCCAAGCTCGGCGTCGATCTTTTTCCGCCCGCGCTCAAGGATTGTCAGCGCGGTGATGGTCTTTGGATTCTCGGTCGCCGGATTGGCAATCTCGAACTGCGCGACGAGATAATTGAGCGCGGCGTTGACATTCTCGGTTTGCGCCTCCGCAATTTGACGCTGCGCTTGCGCTTCATTGCGCTGGGTGATGGCATACCAGGTGTTCCCCGTCATCCAGACCGAAAACGCCGTCAGCGCCGTTGTCATCACGCGGCGGCGAATGGTGCGGCGGCGCTCTTCCCTGCGGACGAGGTCGTCAAGGCCGAGCCCCAGCATCG
>JBJXFO010000137.1:0-6154 GCA_046154725.1 Parvularculaceae bacterium
CCCAAGGACCTGCCCGAGGGCACGGTGTGGCGCGACAAGCCGCGCCAGGACATTCCGGGCTCGGTCTGGCTGCCCGATGTCGGCTATGGCGCGCTGGCGCCGGAGATGGACGAATATTTCCAAAAAGGCCTCGCCGAGGCGACGGGCGGCGACAAGTCGAAAACCGTCGTCATCTACTGCAAGGCCGATTGCTGGATGAGCTGGAACGCCGCCAAGCGAGCCATGACCTATGGCTACAAATCCGTCGTGTGGTTCCGCGAAGGCACCGACGGCTGGTCCGCCATGGCGCTTCCGCTCGAGGACCGAAAGCCAGTGCCGCGCCCCGGCGAGGCGCTTCAATAAGTTGCGCGTCGACGGAAAACCCTACCGCACCATCTGGCTCAATCAAGACGGCTGGTCGGTCGAGATCATCGATCAGACCAAATTCCCGCACCGCTTCGAGACGCTGACGCTCACCTCGCTCGAGGACGCGGCGCGCTCTATCCGCGACATGCAGGTCAGGGGCGCGCCGCTCATCGGCGCCACCGCCGCCTACGGCATGGCGCTCGCGGCGCGCGCCGGCGCCGGCGACGCGGCGCTCCGGAACGCCCATGACGTGCTGCTGGCGACGCGCCCCACCGCCGTCAATCTGCGTTGGGCCCTCGATCGCGTCAGCGCGGCGCTGAAAGCGACGGCGATTGCCGAGCGCGCCGCGGCGGCCTATCGCCTTGCCGCGAAAATTTGCGACGAGGACGTGGCGATCAACACGGCGATCGGCCGCGCCGGGCTTGAACTCATCAAGCGGGCGGCGCGCGGCAAGCCGGTCAACATCCTCACCCATTGCAACGCCGGCTGGCTCGCCACCGTCGATGTCGGCACCGCGACGGCGCCGATCTACGCGGCGCACGATGCCGGCATCCCGGTCCATGTCTGGGTCGATGAAACGCGCCCGCGCAACCAGGGCGCCTCGCTCACCGCCTGGGAGCTGGGCAAGCACGGCGTGCCGCACACGGTGATCGCCGACAACACCGGCGGCCATTTGATGCAGCACGGCCGCGTCGATCTCTGCATCGTCGGCAGCGACCGCACCACGTCGCGCGGCGATGTGTGCAACAAGATCGGCACATACTTGAAAGCGCTCGCGGCGCGCGACAACGACGTGCCCTTCTACGTGGCGCTGCCCTCGCCGACGATCGATTTCACCATCGCCGACGGTGTGCGCGAAATCCCCATCGAGCAGCGCGCGCCGGAAGAAATGACGAAACTCACCGGCCGCACGGCGAACGGCACGATCGAAACCATCGACATCGTCGCCCCCGGCTCACCCGTCGCCAACTACGCCTTCGACGTGACCCCGGCGCGTTACGTGACGGGCCTCATCACCGAACGCGGCATCATCGCCGCCGAGCGCGAGGCGATCGCGAAAGCGTTTCCCGAACGAGCGCGGGGTTTGTAGCGTACTCCCACATGTCATCCCCGGCCTTGTGCCGGGGACCCATACGCTCCGTCGAAATTGTTCGTGTACTGACGTTGTGCACCAAATGAGAGTCATCGGGAATGGTTCCCCGGCACAAGGCCGTGAGCAATTCGGTGACTGGATTTGAATTGCCGCTTCCATCCGTATACGGATCAATGCGCCTCGGCGCTAAGGCAATTCATTTCCTGTCTCCGAATTGCGGTGAACGGGCACGGGGACGGCTGCGTCAAATCATCCGTGTACGGAATAAATTGCCGAGGCGACGGAGGCCGGCTGCTCCGCTACATGCCCTCATCGCTCCGGCAAACAAAAAGGGCCGCGGCTTCCCGCGGCCCTTCCGTGAGATGCCCAAGGCATCCCGCTCAATCGATCCCTCAGGCTGCAACCCCAGCCCAGGCAACGATCCGCACGAGAGCCTCAGCGGGCTTGAACTCACTCGACATCGGATCACCTCCTTTCAATGTTGATGGGACCCGCAATGTGGGACCTTGCCGCGCCAAATGCAAGTAAGCAGGATTGAGCGCACGCGAGGTCTCGCTGCGTCGTCAGACCCAGTATTGTCAACTGCGTCTGTTTGACCCTACAATAATTCTTCAGGCCGGACACCCGGCGGATGCTGGGCAATTTCAGCCTGCTGCCGCATGGAGATGACGCTATGGTCCCCTTGAAGCGCATGCTTTTCCTCGTACTACTGACGTTGAGTTTCGCCACGATGACCAGCGTCCTGTCAACGGCGAGCGACTTGACTGAAGCCTTGAAGCTGAGAGACATTGCGAAGGTCCGCGGTCTCCTCGCCGCGGGCGCCGATCCGAATGAAAAGGTCCGGCGCGACTACCCGCTGAATATCGCCGCCGCCCATGGGCCCGCGGAAATGGTCGGCGTTCTGCTTGACGCGGGAGCGGCGCTTGAGCAGCCAGGGCGCGATGGCTTGTATCCGCTGCACAACGCGATCATGTCGGGGCAAAAGGACATCGTGACGCTGCTGCTCCAGAGGGGCGCGGTGGTCGATGCCAGGGACAAACTGGGCCGCACACCACTTGTCAGCTTCGCCGCGATGGCCGGCAGCGATATTGAAATCGCCAAGATGCTGCTGGCTGCCGGAGCCAATCCGAACATCGAAAGCGCGGAAGCCGATGACAGCCCTTCAGCCCTCCAATACGCCGCGGAGACCGGGGATATCGAACTGGATAAATTGCTGATAGCGGCGCGCGCGGACGTCAATCACAAGAACCTTTACGGGTGGACGCCGCTCCACCAAGCCGTCCAGAATGTCCGCCCGGACATCGTGCGGCTGCTGGTCGCGCACGGGGCGGACGTCAATTTGGCGAACAAGCTTGGAAAAACGCCCCTCTCTTTGGCGTCGAACGACGAAGCCATGAAGCAGCTGCTGGTCGCGGCCGGAGCGAAATGACGCGTTGCGGTGACACTCGCGTTACGGTGCCAGAGCATTCAATTAACTAGATCATCTGTGGGCGGAGTAAATAATCGAGGTCATTGAGAGGGCGCCGACATGACATTAATTTTCGATTCACCGAATTGGAGTTGATCACGAAGCGCGCCCCCGCAATGGATTGACAATTTCGATCTTGGGGAAATCTCGCTCGTTGTCGGTGACGACCACGCACCCGTTGGCTTGCGCCACGGCGGCGATGATCGTGTCGAGAGCGCTGCGCGGCCGCCCAGTGGACTTGCCGTCGGCCATGAGGCGCGCCCAGATCAATGCCGCGCCCTCGTCGAAGGAAAGAACCCGGCCGGCGAACAACTCTTGGGGACCCTCCGGCCCTGAGAACCAAGCGTCGAGTTGACGGCGCCGTTTTCCGGCGGGCATCTCGAGGATGCCTCGTCTGATTTCGGCGACCGTCAAGGACGCGATGAAAAGATCGTCGTCATCCCGCGCCGCCATCCATGCGATGAGCTTGCCCGACGGAATGGGCTTGCCGATGTTGCTGATGATATTGGTATCGAGCAAATACCGCATCAAAGATCGACGTCGCGCCCTTTCTCGTGGACGCGTGTCAGCTTGAGATCGGCGCCGACAAGAGGCGAGCGCCGAAGTGCCGCGACGATGCCGCCCGTCTTCGGACGTTCGCGGGCGAACGTCTTGTCGACCGCGGCACGCAGCTTCAAGGCTTCCGGCGTGTCTTCGGCCAGATGACGGGCAATCGACCGGATCAGGCCGCAGTCCGCCTTGCGGCCCAGCACCTCGAAACGCGCAAATCCGCGCTGGCGGAGCCGGCTGCGATACCTTTCAATGGCGCGCTTCTGCGAGTTTTCCACGGCGACCATCCTAGCTTATTTCCAGCAATATAGCCAGTAAAATGCAATTTGCAACTCAACTGGCCGATCATGGCGATGCTTCAGCGCTCGCCGGGAAGTGCAGGATCGAACGGATCGAACACGGGCACTCCCGCCGGCTCGAAATCCGCACCGTTGCGGGTGACGACCGTGAGGCCGTGCTCCAGAGCGGTGGCGGCGATCTGCAGATCGGCGCCATCGTGACCAAGGATGGCGCTGAGCCCGCCCCAGCGGCGCGCGGCGCTCAAATCGAACGGCAGGACTCTGTCGCCATAGGCGGCAAGCAGCTGATCGAGCCATTGAGCGAGTGCCGCCGCGAAGCCGGGATTGCGGCGCCGCTGCAAGGCAATCCCGCGTTCGATCTCGCCAATCGTGACAACGCTCAGGAACAGCGTGCTGGTCCGCTGCCGGGCCAGCCACGCTTCGACATGTGGATCGCGCCGACGCTTGCTCAGGCCTGAGAGCACATCGGTGTCGATCAGGAACATCAGAAGGCGACGTCGCGCGGCTTGGCCTTGAGGCGCTCGAATTCGATATCGCCTTGCGGCATGGCGAGCAGCAATTGGGCCAAGCTTGGCGCCTTCAGGCGCCGCAAGGTGGTGAGCCGCTCATATTCGTCGGCGGCCAGCACCACCACCGCGGGCTTGCCGTGCTTGGTCACGGTCTGCGGCGTCTTGCGGGCCGCCTCGACCACCGCGCTGAATTGGTTCTTGGCATTCTGCAGCGACCAGGTGGCTTGAGCCATCGACAACGCCTTCTAGCTAGAAAATCTAGCCAGAATTTAAGAGACAGATCGCCGGTTGTCAAGAGTTTGTCGCCTGCGAAAATAATCCTTGACAAACATCATGCGACATGTTCTTTGTATGTTCCAATTGGTTGGAGACCCGCCATGGACTGGGCCAGGGCCATCGAACGCAACAGCGAAGCACTCAAAGCCATCGTCGCGGCGCTCTTCGCCATGCTGGGACTGACGGAGACCGCCAAACTCGGGCGGATTCCGCGCGCTCTGCACGGTCAGATCCTCCGCCTGCTCAGGCCCGCCGAATCCGCCGTGCGGCGCCTCATCGTCATCGCGGCGCGAGGCGTCGTGGTGAAGCCCTCACCCGTGCGGCCGATGCCCACGGGGCTCAAGATCGCCGGCAAGGCAGGCGGGCGCATGGCCTTCCAGCTCTTCGACCCGCGGAAGCGATTCGAGCCCTGGCACCCCAAGCGCATCCCCGATCACAAGGCGCCGCGCGTCTGGGCGGTTGGCGACGACGATTGGCAATCCCCCTTGTTTCGACGGCCGCCCGTGGCGCGTGTGGCGCCTCGGAAAGATGAAACCGTCGATGCGCGGCGTCTCGGCGACCGCGTCATGGCCATCAAGCAGGCGCTCGAGACCCTGCCGGCTCAAGCCAGGCGTTTGGTGCGCTGGCGGATGCGGCGCCAGGCGATGGCGAGTCCGAAGTTCACCTCGCCGCTGCGCCCCGGCCGGCCGCCCGGCCACCGGGCCAAACCCAAGGACGAAATCGACCGGGTGTTGAAAGAGTGCCACGCGCTGGCGCGCGACGTGGAAATCGAAAATACGTCTTGATGCGCCAACCGAATGTGCCAGCTCCGAGGTGGCGAGGCCTAGAGCCAGGGCCGCTCGCTTGCGTGCTTTTTCTCGAAAGCGTCGATATGCGCCGCCTTCTCCATGGTGAGCCCGATATCGTCGAGGCCGTTGAGCAGGCAGTGCTTGCGGAAGGGATCGATGTCGAAGCGAATCATCCCGCCATCGGGCCCGCGAATCTCCTGGGCTTCGAGATCGATCGAGAGCGTCGCGTTGGCGCCGCGCTCGGCGTCGTCCATCAGTTTTTTCAGATCGTCGGGCGAGACGACGATGGGCAGGATGCCGTTCTTGAAGCAGTTGTTGTAGAAAATGTCGGCGAAGCTCGTCGAGATGACAGAGCGTATGCCGAAATCGAGAAGGGCCCAGGGCGCGTGCTCGCGGCTCGAGCCGCAGCCGAAATTATCGCCCGCCACGAGAATCCGCGCCTTGCGATAGGCCGGCTTGTTCAAGACGAAGTCGGGCTTCTCGGCCCCCTTCTCGTCATAGCGCATCTCGTGGAACAGCGATTTGCCAAGCCCGGTGCGCAGAATCGTCTTCAGGAATTGCTTGGGAATGATCATGTCGGTATCGACATTGATGATCGGCAGCGGCGCCGCGACGCCGGTCAAATGGGTGAATTTCTCCATGGAAACAGGCCCTTTCGGCCGTCCTGATGGGCCGGGCAGGGGGCTTTCGTCAAGCCGCCAAGATGAACCGAAAATAAATGCCGGGCTCAGGATGGGTTCAGGCCGCGAAACCTAAAAGGGTCTCCATCAACGGCGGTCGTCGCCGAAGAGGAACCGGAAACCCAAAGGAGACTACCAATGTTTCGC
>JBJXFO010000017.1:0-4394 GCA_046154725.1 Parvularculaceae bacterium
TTTGCGGATTTTGGCGCGAGCCGTTCCTGAGGGGGGAATCATCTCCCGTTCGGAGATCAAGAACCCGTAGGCGGCGATTGAGAGCGTCGCATGGTGGTGGAAGCCGCGCCAGGAGCGGCCTTCGTAGTGGCCAAGGCCGTCGATCGTATACGATCGACCCTGTTTCAGATACTGATAGTCGCGTTCGATCCGCCAACGGAGCTTGGCGAGATCGACGAGGTCCTTGAGCGGCATGGTTTCCGGCAGCGTCGAGAACCAGTACTTGGCCGGCTCTTTGTCGCCCTTGGGCCATTCGATGAGGAGCCATTCGACCGCATGCGGCTCGGTGCGTTCATGGTCGCGGCGCGCCGGGCGCACGCGCAGCGCCGCAAAGCGCGAGGAAAGGGTTTCGTTCGTCCCTTCGCGCCACGTCACTTTTTTATAGGCGCGCGCGGGTACACTCATCGCCAGCGCCTTGACCGATTGCGGGCGATGGCCGTCGTCGCGGCGCAGGCGCGAGGTCGGCCGGCCGCGCCCCGTCCAGGCCTTCTTTTCCACGGGGCCGTCGCCTGGCGGCCAGATGCTGGTGGTGCTCAATATCCCCATCACATACGTCAGGCCCTGCGCCGTCACGCCGGAGCGAAACCCATGATCGTTGCCGTAAGCCGCGTCGGCGAGGACCGCGCCGTCGGGAACGCCAGCGGCGCGCGCGGCTCTGATCTGATCGAGCGCAATTTGCGGTTTGGTCCGGAACGCGACATCAGAGGGAACGCCCGCGCGTCTGCGGCGTTCGGGGTCGCTCGCCCAGCTTTCGGGCAGGTAAAGCCGATGCGCGACCGGCAAGCTCGCCGCATCGTTCGCAATCGACAGCGTCACCGCCACCTGGCAATTCTCCTGCTTGCCCAGCTGGCCGCAATATTGATGCGCCACCCCGACCGAGTGCTTGCCCTTCTTCGGGAACGCCGTGTCGTCGACGATCCACGCGCGGATCGGCGATCGCTGCGTCATCGCCGGGAGCACCAACGCGCGCGTCTTGGCGAGAACCTTTTCATCCGACCACCCGGCCTGTCCGACGAAATGCAGCAAAGACTGATGCTTGGCCGCCGTCCGCTCCGGCGACAGCGCCGCCGCCATCGGCTCGACGCTTTTCCTTTCCACCGAAAGAAGCAGTCCCGCACAGTAATCCCGCATCGGCCGGGCGCGATCCGCGTGACCGATCACCGATACAAGCGCCTCGACATAAGCCTCAAACCGCGCTTCGCTCAGGTCCTCATCCATCGCTGCCCATCCTCCCCGATGACACAGCAACGCACCTTCAGCCGCTTCGCCAAATTTGATCCGCGACTTTCTGACTCAGTAAGATTAACTCTCAAACGGCGCGATGAGCGGGATCGTCCGCCGCCCGTCGCGCCGATAGACGAGGAAGTGGCGGTCGATTGTGAAAATCTGCGATCTTGGGTGCAGTTCTGACATGCGCACGAGGCAGGCGTCCGCCAGTGACGCGCCAAGTGACGCGTAGCGATTCATGATGCGGGCGACCGCGTCGCGTTCTTCAGAAAGGTTGAAGCCGAGCGAAATAGCTCCACGTTCGAGGAGGGAAAGCGGCGCAGCGGCGCTCCCGCCCTGCCGCGCGATGAGAAAACACGCTTCGGTCAAGACCGCCTCGCAGGTCAAAAGGCGCGGGGAGGCGTGCGAACTCCGCCGCCGCCTAAGAGAAATGTTTGTCGCGCTTATTCAGAAACGCAACGAGCGGACCCGCATCTGCCAGGGTTCTCACTTTTTAAGGCGGGCGATCTGCGCACGATCAAGCCCGAATTCCTCCATATACTTTGGATTAGTCGAAAGATCGGACGGGCCTTCAACGCTCCCGGCGAGATCGGCGACGAGATCGAAAGCCGTCATTGCCCGCGCTCCCTCCGGCGCTGCGATAATCCGCTCAATCGCTTCGCGGACGACGGCGCTCTTTGTGCTGCGCCGTTTCCTTGCAAGCGCCGTCAACTTCGCATCAAGACCGGGCGGCACTTTCACGGTAAGGGTGCGCATGGCGTCAGTCGTATTACCGGCCATCTCAAAGGTAATACCGGCGCCCTCGATCGTCAATGCTGCCGCGTTTGACCCGCTCCCCGGCGAGGGCTAGACAGCGCTCCTTCCAATTTCCGCGTTGCCCGCCATATCAACGTCGGACTTCCATTTTCGGACAGGGTTCATGCAGGCAGTTTTGCTCACCGTTCACGCGCTGATCGTTCTGGCGCTTATCGTCATCGTGCTGTTGCAGCGGTCGGAGGGCGGCGCGCTTGGCATGGGCGGCGGGGGCGGGGGCGGCGGTTTCATGACCAGCCGCGGCGCTGCAAACGTGCTCACGCGCACAACGTCGGTTCTGGCGGCGCTTTTCTTTCTGACTTCAATCGGCCTTGCGCTGGCAGCCCGCAACAGCGAGCGCGACGCTGACATTGTCGAAGAGTTGACCGGCGAAAAGGTTCTGGATCCCACAAAGCCGCTATCGACGGAAGATTTGCTGAATACTCTAGGGACGGGCGCGGCGCCCGGCGCCAACCCGGCCGCGCCAGTACCGGCTCCTGAATCCGCGACCCCCGAAGCGCCAGATTCGCTCGATTTAGGCGCAGCCATTGGCGCTCCTGCCGAAACCCTGAACGTCGAAACCCCCAACGGCGAAACCCCCAACGGCGAAACCGCGCCCGCCGAAGACGCCGGCGCGCAAGAACCACCGCCGAACTGAGCGCGGTTAAGGCGCCGCTATAGAACGGCGCCTGTAAATACAGACATTTTAGATACTTAACAGCGTAAACGATCGATTAACCATAAGTTCCGGTATCGATCTGGCGGCGATCCCCTATCGTCATGGAAGTGATTGTGGGGACGAACATGCGTAATCCTGTCTTGTTTGCTTTGGCTTTTGGCGCAGCGGCCATTTCCGCGCCGGCGATTGCCGCTCCGGTTGCCTATTCGGCAACCTCGGCAGTCAGCGACACGCTTTATGGCGGGTCAAACGACCACGCCTTATGGATGCCGATGTTCGAGCAGCTGGCGGGCACGGCGCTGAGCGGCAATTCGAACGGATCGGATTTCAATTTCACGCCGGCCGGAACCTTTACGATCGGCGAGGACGGGCGGGCAATCCTTTCGGGGCAGATCTCGTCGCAGGTTGACCCGGCGTTCTCTTTCGACATCCTTCTGTCGTTTGTCGGCCTTTCGGGGCCGGGCTCCGGCGGCCCCAAGAAAGAGCTGAAAAATTCGGCCTATAGCTCGAATGGCGGCCCCATCGACGTTGCGACCTGGTCCTATTTCCAGCTCGCAGAGGGCGCTATCACGGGGACAGGCTCGGCTGCGGGCTTCAGCTTCAGCGTCCTTGAGCGCCCAAGCGGTGCGGTCTATCCGGGCCAACTCGGGCTGGGCGCCAATGGCAAGAACGGCAATCTCGGGTTTTCGGCGTGGTTCTACACAGTCGTCAACGGCGACTGCTCGCACAATTTGTGCGGCGCGCTTGCCCGCAAAGGCCCGCAAGCGGGCGATATCAACATCGATCTTGCCGAGGTGCCGCTGCCGGCCGGCTTCCTCTTATTCGCAACGGGTCTCGCCGCCGTCGGCTTGCGCCGCCGCCGCGCCTGATTTCAACTGAAATTCAAGTCGAAGCGCCGCAGCCAACGCTGCGGCGTTTTGCTTTTCATCGGGCCCCGTGGCGGCTTTCCCCCGGTTGCGAAGCCGCCTAAGACGACCTTCCATGGCGCGGTACATATTCATCACCGGCGGCGTGGTTTCCTCTCTCGGGAAAGGCGTTGCCGCGGCGGCTCTCGGGGCTCTTCTGCAAGCGCGCGGCTACGCTGTGCGTATCCGCAAGCTCGACCCCTATCTCAATGTCGATCCAGGAACGATGTCGCCCTACCAGCATGGCGAGGTCTTCGTGACGGTGGATGGCGCCGAGACCGACCTCGACCTCGGCCATTACGAGCGTTTCATCGACCAGGACCTCACCGGCCTCTCCTCCATCAGCAGCGGCAAGATCTACCTCTCCGTCCTCGACCGTGAGCGCCGGGGCGACTACCTCGGCGGCACCATCCAGGCCGTCCCCCACCTCACGAACGAGATCAAGCAGCGCATCTATGGCGTGGCGGCGGCCACGAACTGCGATGTCCTGATCTGCGAAGTCGGCGGCACCGTCGGCGACATCGAGGGCGAGACGTTCATCGAGGCGATCCGCCAGATCCGCCACGAGCAGCCCCGGAACAGCACCCTGAACGTCCACGTCTGCTTCCTCCCCTGGGTGGGGGCAACGGGCGAGCTGAAGACGAAGCCGACGCAGCACTCCGTCCGCGAGCTGCGGTCGAAGGGCATCCAGCCCGACGCCATCCTCCTCCGCAGCGACCATCCCGTGCCGCGCGATATCTGCGACAAGGTGG
>JBJXFO010000123.1:0-3810 GCA_046154725.1 Parvularculaceae bacterium
CGCGCGAGATCGAGATAACGGCGAGCGCTTTCCGCGCCGCCTGGGCGACGCGCCTCGACCTTGGCGCGGATTTCTGCGCGCAACGCCACATAAAGCGGCGTGAGATTTAGGTTCTCCAATACATCGCCCCATCGGTGAGGCGCGCGGTTAATGATCCAAGCGTTCAGCGCGCGGTTGGCGTAGCGACGCAAGCCGCGGGCATTTAGGTCCATAATCAGGAACGCGATGTCATAAAGAGGCGGAATTGTCGCGTAAAAGTCGTCGAATTCGATGCAATCGAAGAGTCTTGGGTCGCCGTTGTCGAGGAAGGCGTTGGCGAGATGCAGGTCGCCGTGGCAGAGCCGGACATCTGACGACGCCCGCGCGAGGCTCGCGCTGGAACGATTAAGGCGCGCCCTTATAACGTTGATGCAGTCTTGAACGGTTTCAAGACCAAGCAGGCCAGCCAAGTGCGAAAGATCAACTTCATTCTCTCGGGCGATCCGCGCGACGGCTGATTGCCAGTCATATTTAGGCGCTAGATCGGCAAGATCATGAAACCAAGCGGCATGCGCGGCTAGCTTTTCAACGACCGCTTCGTCGAGCACGCCGCTATCAGCCATCGCCGCAAGTAACGCGTCACCAGGAAACCGACGCATTTCGATCAGCCAGTCGACGATCTCGCCTTCACCGCCGAGCGCATAGGCGCCATCGCGAACGACGATTGGGACCAGCGCAAGATAGAGCGCCGGCGCCGTTCGGCGATTGAGCGCGAATTCACGCTTAAGCGCGGCGAGGCGGCGGTCGACCGTCGTGAAATCGAGATAGCCGAGGTTGACCGCCTTTTTCAGCTTCAACGCTCGATCACCGATGAGAAAAACGAGGGCCGCGTGAGTCTCCACAACTTGCGGCGCCGCGCCCCAAGGCCCTCCCGATCGCAGCCAGTCAATGATCGACGAATTCATGGATCGCCTGTCTTCGCCGTCGCTCTTATCGGGCTTGGTTCCTTAGGCGATTGATGTTGATCAATATGCTCGGTCGCTTTGTCGTCGAAAATAGGGTCACCGCCAACAACAAAGGAGCAGTCTATGAGACGCGATGAAGAAATCCGGGACGACATTCTCGCCGAGATCGACTGGGATCCAAAAATCGACTCGACTGATATCGGCGTGACGGTCAAGAACGGGGCCGTAGCTCTAATGGGAACCGTCAGCAGCTACGCTGAAAAGCTGGCGGCGGAAGAGGCCGCCAAGCGCGTGAAGGGCGTGCGTGCGATCGCTGAGGAAATAAAGGTCAGGCTGCCGTCGGATTTGCGTCTTGACGATGAGGCGATTGCGAGTCGCATTTCCAATATTCTTCAGTGGCACTCCAGCATCGCCAATTTCACGATTCAGGCTGAAGTGAGGAATGGTTTCGTCAGCCTCACCGGAGAAGTCGATCGGAATTATCAGCGCGACCTCGCAAAAATGCTCGTCTCGGGGGTCAGCGGGGTGACGGCCGTGTCCAATCTGATCAAGGTGAAGTCGAAAGTTCTGCCGACCAATGTTCAGCGGGAAATAACGAGGGCTCTGCACCGAAATGCGGACATTGAGGCCTCACATGTAAAGGTCGATGTCGACGGCGGTCGGGTAACGCTCAAGGGCAACGTCAAGGCGTGGTACGAACGCAAGCTCATTGAAGACGCCGCGTGGGCCGCGCCCGGCGTCACCGACGTCGTTGACGTAATTCGTATCGCGTGAAGTCTAAAGCGCCGCTTTGATTGCGGCGCTTTATGGCGGCGTCGCTCAAGTTCGCCTTAAAAAACACTGGCGGCGAGACAGACGACATGCGCGGCGGGTCACCTCGTATAATCGGCTCCCCGGGCGGCCCTCTTCGCACGCTCGGGGATTGCCGTCATTGTCGCCTCGGTAAGGAGTAAAGCGCTCGCCACGGAGACCGCGTTCTCCAGCGCGACGCGGACGACCTTGGCTGGGTCGACGTTGCCAGTTTCGAAAAGATCGACATCGTCGCCTTACGCGGCGTCGAAGCCGACATCGCCATCGGAGTTGGCCATGCGCGCCACCACGACGCCGGCGTCGACATTTGAGTTCTCTGCGATCTGCCGCGTCGGAGCGCTCAAGGCGCGGCGCAGGATGGAGACGCCGGTCTTTTCGTCGCCGGCGGCGTTAGCCTTGCTCTCCTGAGGTGCGCCAAGCGTCTCGAGTCGGAGGAGGTCAACGCCGTCATTGCAGACAATCGGCGCGCTCCAGCTCTTTTGATCTTTTGAATCAGAACCGATTTTGATTTCGGCCCCAGCGTGATGCGGATCGCATCGGAAACCGCGCCAGCGCCCTTCAAGATCTTTTCGCACGCGTCCGATCGAAAGGGGATGTGTTGTGGGCCATGCGGCTTTTAGCTTTCCTTAGACGCGGCCCGAGCGCTCACCCCAGTTGTGGTCGCTCGGGCCGCTTCAGCGCCTTGGTAGGGGGGCGTTAGAGAGGCGCTGAATTCGTCAGGCGTGAATTTCGATCTTGCGCTCCTGTTCCTTGGCTTTGGCGCTCTTCGGCAGCCTGATCGTCAGCACACCGTCCATCAGGGCGGCGTCGATCCGGTTGGCGTCGACTTCGCAGGGAAGGCCGATGCGGCGGTCGAATTCACCATATTCGCGCTCCGACCGATAGAATGACTTGGCCTTCTCTTCCTTGAGCGATTCCCGCTTGCCCTTGATGCGCAACGCGCTGTCGGTGATAGTGATCTCGATGTCCTCTCGTTTGACGCCGGGCGCGTCAATTTCTACGACGAGTTCGTCTCCGGTCTCGCCGATATCGAGATTGGCGAACAAGCGGCCTTCGCCGTCGCCGCGGAAGCCAATTTGCGGGAATGGAAAACGCTTTAAGCGGCCTCCGAAGAAGCGTTCGACGTCATCGTGGAGGGCGTCGAACGGGTCGAGCCATCCGCGTGCTTCGCTTGAGGGGCTTTTCATAAGTTTGGTCATGGGTTCACTCCTGTTCACGCTGAGTTTGGCCGACCAGCGAGGTCGCCTACCATCTAAGCGCGGAATCGGCGCGCCGACCTTGACAAGGATCAATCTGGCAGTCGACGAAACGCCGGACTTCATTAAGCGAACGAGTGGAGGCCACGAAGGTGACGGCGGCGCGCCGCGAGACGGGACTCACCGAAGAGGAAGCGCAAAGGCGGCTGCGCGCGGAGGGATTTAACGATCTGCCGCGACAAGCCAAGCGCGGACCTTGGCGTATTCTCGTCGAGGTCCTGCGCGAGCCGATGCTCTTGTTGCTCCTCGCCGGCGGGCTCGTCTATCTTCTCATCGGCGACCTTTATGAAGCGCTGCTGCTGATCGCTTTCGCCAACATTTCCGTGCTCATCACTTTCGTACAGGAAAGCCGGACAGAGCGCGTGCTGGACGCTCTCAAGGATCTGACAAGTCCTCGCGCGCTCGTCATTCGCGATGGCCTAAAAAGACGCATCCCGGGCAGAGAGGTGGCGCGCGGCGACCTTGTCATCCTCAGCGAGGGCGACCGCGTTCCAGCCGACTGCGTCATTCTAGAGGCTTCCAACCTCGCCGCTGACGAATCCCTGTTGACCGGCGAAGCCGTTCCCGTTGGCAAGAGCGCCGACGCCACGGGCAAGGCGCCCACGAACGCGCGCCCGGGCGGCGATGGACAGTCCGTCGCCTTTTCCGGCGCCCTCATCGTGCGGGGTCAGGGCCTTGCGCGCGTTTTCGCGACCGGCGGCGGAACCGCGATCGGCTTGATCGGCCGCTCGCTTGGCGAGCTGCATTTTGAGCCGCCGCGGCTCCAGGTCGAAATGCGTCAGGTGGTGCGCATCTTCGGC
>JBJXFO010000125.1:0-20067 GCA_046154725.1 Parvularculaceae bacterium
GCCGAAGACTGGAAGCGGCCGCCGCGGGAATGGTGCGAGGCGAAAACACAGTTCGCCGTCATGTTCGGCGAACGGTTCGTGAACGGATGATCAACACGCCCCCCGCACAAGATTCCTGACAGTCCCCGAGCCCCTCCGCCTTCAGCAACACATGCAGCCGGCGATAGCCGAAGCGACGGCGCTCGTGGGCCAGTTCAACCATGCGAGCGCGCAACGGCGCGTCGTCCGGTCGTATCGATCGGTACCGGATCGTCGCCCGGTCTGCGCCCGCCGTTCTGCACGCCCGCCGCTCGCTCATCTCGTAGGTCTTCTCAAGATAAGCGACAGCCTCTCGCCTGGCGGCGGGCGTCACCACTTTTTTGAAAGCAAATCCTTGAGCGCGGTATTGTCCAGCATCGCATCCGCCAGCAGCCGCTTCAGCTTGCCGTTCTCGTCCTCCAACGCCTTCAGACGCTTGGCGTCGGAGACTTCCATGCCGCCGAATTTGGCTTTCCACGAATAGAACGTCGCCGCCGACATCCCGTGCTTGCGGCACAGTTCGGCGACAATCACCCCGGCTTCGTGTTCCTTCAAGATCCCAATGATCTGCTCTTCCGAAAACCTCGATCGCTTCATCGTCCAGTCCTTTCCAAGGGCCAGACTCTAGCATCAGATGGACGAGTAATCGGGGGTCACAGCAATGGGCATGAAGCGATCGCTCGCAGCATATTCGGTACCGACTGATTTGAGGGCGCTTTGTTGCATAGCCCTGATACGCCGACGCCACCCAGTTTCCGATATCGTGGATGGCCCCGAGACCTCGCAAGCGTTTGGTCTTTCTGCCTTGACAATTTAGCCGATAACTCCTTTTCGTATCTTGTTGCGTTACAGGTTACAATATGCGATGACAATCTATGGAGATCAGGAGCATCCGCCATAAAGGTCTGCGTAAGCTTTTCGAGAGCAACATTCCAAAGGGGCTGCCACAAGCCTATCTTGCGAAAATTGCCGACATCATGGCGTTCCTGATTGATATGGAGGCAATCGAGGAAGTTTTCGATCTCAAGAAATATAAGCCGCACCGCTTAAGCGGCGATCGCGCCGGAACATACAGCCTTCATGTGACGCCGAACTGGCGGATCACGTTTAGGCACAATGAAGGGGCGAACGAACTGTTTGACGTTGATTACGAAGACTATCATTGACGAAATAGGGAACACAGATCCATGACGGTCAAAATCGGCATGAAGCCTCCGCATCCGGGCGGGTTTATCAGGCGCTCGGTGTTGCCGGACGAACTTTCCGTAACTGACGCCGCGCAAGCTCTCGGCGTTGGACGGCCTGCGTTGTCCAACCTTTTGAACGAGAAGGCCTCGCTCTCGCCCGAGATGGCGCTGCGGGTCGAGAAGGCTTTCGGCGTGAAAATGGACACGCTTTTGCGCATGCAGGTGCGGTATGATGCCTGGAATATGCGCAAGCGGGAGAAGGAGATTCAAGTCTCGCGCTTTGTTTCAGCGTAACATCGTTTGCTCTTCAAAGAAGGTGGGCGCCAATTGCGCTGGACGCCGCGCCCAGTTCGCGGGAAACTAAGGCGTTTACACATTGACCCCGACAGGAGTTCGTCTTGCCCGACACTGCCCGTCCGCTTGAATCTCAGCCTGCGCAGGTTGCCGGGATTGAACGTGTCTTTGCCCTGCAACGGCAGGCTTTCGCTGCGGAGCCCTATCCGTCGATCGAGGCGCGGCGCACGCGGCTCGATGCGCTGATCCGCGCGGTTGAGGCCAATGAAGAGCGCATCGTGAAGGCGGTGAACGACGACTTTTCCTGCCGCTCGCGTCATGAAACCCTGGTTGCGGAAGTCATCGTCAGCGTTTCTGCGGCAAAAGCGGCAAAGGCGAGCCTTGCCCGGTGGATGCGGCCCCGGCCGGTCGCGACGCCGCTGCACATGAAGCCTGGCCACAGCCGGATTGAACCGCAGCCGCTTGGCGTCATCGGCATTATCGCGCCGTGGAATTATCCCGTGCAATTGGCATTGTCGCCTGCGGCGGCGGCGCTTGCCGCTGGCAACCGGGTGATGCTGAAACCGAGCGAACTGACCCCGCGCACCAGCGAATTGCTGCGCGAGATCGTCAGCGCTGAATTTGACGAGAACGTCTTTGCCGTCGTCACTGGCGGCGTTGACTTGGGGCAAGCGTTTTCATCCGTGCCGTTCGATCATCTCTTGTTCACCGGATCGACGAGCGTCGGCCGACACGTCTACATGGCGGCGGCGAAGAACCTGACGCCGGTGACGCTGGAACTTGGCGGCAAGTCGCCGGCAATTATCGACGAGAGCGCCGATGTCGGCGCGGCAGCCTTGTCGATTGCGCACGGCAAGTCGTTCAATGCCGGCCAGACCTGCGTCGCGCCGGATTATGTTCTCGCCCCGAAAGGCAAACTTGAAGCAACGGTTGCGGCGATTGCCGCATCGGTCGGCCGCCTCTATCCGGAAATCGATACGACGCCCGACTACACCGCCATCATTTCGCAGCGCCATTTTGCGCGGCTGAAGGCAATGGTCGCCGAAGCGAAAGACGCGGGCGCGAAAGTTATTGAAATCGGTTCGTCGAATGCGCTCGACCCGCAGCGGAAGCTTCCCTTCACGATTGTCGTCGATCCGCCGGCCGGTCTTGCGCTGATGAAGGAAGAAATCTTTGGCCCGATCCTGCCGGTTCTCGGCGTCGAGGGGCGTGACGGCGCGATCGCGCATGTCAACGCCGGTGACAGGCCGCTGGCGCTCTATTGGTTCGGGGCGAATGATGCGGCGCGCGACGATGTTTTGCGGCGCACGGTTTCGGGCGGTGTCACCGTCAACGACACGCTCTGGCACGTTGCGCAGGAAAACCTCCCCTTCGGCGGCGTCGGCAAGAGCGGGATTGGCGGCTATCACGGCGAAAGGGGCTTTGAAACCTTTTCGCATATGAAGCCGGTTTTTTATCAGAGCAAGTTTGCCTCAAGCAAAATGCTGTACCCGCCGTTTTCGGAAAAGACCGATGGTCTTCTGAAAATGGTGCGGAAGATTGTCTGACTGACGCCCCATGCCGCCCGCATCAACGCCGCCTGGCGAAGAATTCGATTACGTCATTGTCGGCGCAGGGTCGGCAGGGTCGACGCTTGCCGCGCGGCTGACCGAGGATGGAAAATCATCCGTATGCGTCCTTGAGGCAGGGCCGGAGGACAAAAGCGCGCTCATCCACATGCCGCTCGGTTTTGCGTTCTTCCCCGAGAACACGATTTACAGCTGGTCGTTCGACACCGCGCCGCAGCGCCATCTTGGCAACCGCATAGGCCATCAGCCGCGCGGGCGCACGCTTGGCGGGTCGAGCGCGATCAATGCGATGATTTATATTCGCGGATCGAAGGCGGATTATGACGGCTGGGCGGCGGCTGGCGCCAGCGGCTGGGGTTGGAGCGATGTCCTCCCCTATTTCAAGCGCGCCGAAAATAACGAGCGCGGCGCCGATGCTTTTCACGCAACCAGCGGCCCCTTGTCGGTCAGCGATCTGCGCTACAAAAATCCGCTGTCGGACATTTTTCTGGAAGCGGCGGCTGAATTGCAATTGCCGGCGAATGCCGATTTCAACGGCGCGCGCCAGGAGGGCATGGGGTATTATCAGGTCACCCAGAAGGATGGCCGGCGCTGTTCGGCCGCTGACGCCTATCTCCATCCGGCGCGGTCACGGACCAATCTCGCCGTCATCCCGGATGCGCGCTGCGAGAAGGTGCTGATTGAAAATGGCCGTGCAATTGGAGTGCGCTATCGCCATGGCCGCGAGGCGCGCACAGTCCGCGCGCGGCGCGAAGTCATCGTTTCAGCAGGCACATTCCAGTCGCCGCAAATCCTGATGCTGTCGGGTATTGGCCCGGCCGCGCATCTGAAGAAATTTGGCGTCGAGGTTGCCGTCGATGCGCCGGGTGTTGGCAAGAATCTTCAGGACCATCTCGACTACACCGTGCTGAGAAAGAGCCGGTCGCCGCATGCGGTCGGATTGACCCTTCCGTTCATCGCAGGTTTTCCGGCGGCATTCGGAGCCTTTCGGACGAATGGCCGGGGCCCCCTCACGTCCAATCTCGCTGAATCCGGCGGCTTTCTCAAAACCGAGCAGGGCATTGCCGAGCCAGATGTGCAATTGCATTTCCTGCCGACGCTTGTCGATGATCACGGCCGCAAGAAGCATCTCGGCGGCGGGTATTCGTGCCACGTCTGCGTGCTGCGCCCGAAAAGCCGCGGCGAGGTGCGCCTTGCCTCGCCCGACCCAATATCGGCGCCGGAAATCGACCCCAATTTTCTCAGCGACGACGATGACCTCCGGCGAATTATGCGCGGCGCCCGCATCGTCTTTCGGATTTTCGAGGCCCCGGCCTTCGCGGGCGTTGCGGGCAACTATCTCTATGAAAGCCCGGACGCCACTGATGAAGCGCTGATTGCCGACATCCGCGCCCGCAGCGACACGATCTATCACCCCGTCGGAACGTGCCGGATGGGGACGGACGCCGGCGCTGTCCTTGACCCCCGGCTGAAGGTGCGAGGGGTCGAAGGCCTGAGGGTCGTCGATGCTTCGGTGATGCCCAATCTTGTTTCCGGCAACACCAACGCGCCCTCGATCATGATCGCCGAGAAAGCGGCGGACATGATCAGGGCGCATTAGGGTTTCGCGTCAGAACACAATGCTGAAGCCGGCGCCGAAGAAGCGCGGCGCGCCGGCGATGAAGGTCGGAACGCCGAACGCCCCGCCCGTATTGCCGGCGTCGATGATGAACTCGGTTCCGAGCAGATTTTCGGCGAACGCGCGAACCTCATAACGACCGTCCCCAAAGCGTGCGCCAGCCCGCATGTTGAGGAGACCGAAGGCGTCCTGCGCCACGGCCGGAACCGTGAACAGCGTCGATCCGTTGAGCGGACTGACCACGTCGAAGGCTTCGGTGTTCTCATCCTCGAAGAACACGCGGCTCTTCCAGGTGTAGGTTGGGGTGAAGAAGACTTCGCCGAAGGATGTCTGGCCCTCATAGTTAAAGCCGAATGAGAGGGAATGATCCGGAGACAGACGGAATTGATTGCCGGCGAATTGCTGCGGGTTGCCGCTGTCGTCGAGATCGTCGAAGCGGCCGCGGTTCCAGCCATAGGTGAAGAAGATGTCTAACCCCGTCGCGGGCTTGACGCGCGCGCCAAGTTCCACGCCGTAAGATGTGGCCGTGCCGGCATTGACGACCTGAAACACCGGCGGCGCGCCAGAACCCGCATTGGCAACGACGCTGGTCTGGAAGTTTTGATAGCCGTAATAATAGCCGGCAAGTTCAAGGGTCAGGGCGCGGCCGAAGAACTCGCCCTTGGCGCCCGCTTCATAGCTATTGACGGTTTCCGCCGGGATAACGGTAAAGCCTCCGGCGACACCGCCGGCGGGCGTTGCATCGAAGTCGTCCTGCAAGACTTCCGGACGGCGCCCGCGCGAATAGTTGAAATAGACATATTTATTGTCGGCGATCTCGTAATTGACGATACCGCGCCATGAGAATCCGCTGAACGAGGTGTCAACGCCGGCGGTGTCAGACGAAATCGGGCCGCCGGAATTGCCGACCAGCACGCCCGGCGCGCCGACGATGAACGGCGTGACGGGGTTTGGGGACGAAATCGCCGACTCAAAAATCGTTTCCTTGTCGTCGCGCGTCCAGCGCCCGCCGGCAGTCACCGTCAATCTGTCGGTCAGGTCGTAGGAAACATCGCCGAAAACATCGAACGACGTGTTGTTGGCGGAGTTGGCAAAGGTCTCGACCTGGAAAACGTCGTTCGGGATGCCGGCAAGCGTTAACGTCTGGCGCAGGACGGCGGGGTTGCCCGAAAGGAACGCGTTGGCGAGGAAGCTGTTGCCGCCGAAGAAGGCGACGCCGTTCGACGGGGCGCCAACCGCGGCAAGTGACCCGAACAGCGCGGCGACATTGCCAACATCGAGACCGAGAGGAACGGACTGCGTCCCTTCTTCCTTGAAATAGCCGCCGCCAAAGAAGCCCTTGAACGGCCCGCCATTGTCGAAGCTGAAGCGGATGTCCGACGAAATCTGTTCACCGGTCGCGTCTTCCGCGAAAATGAGGACGTTGAACGCGGTTCCGTCCGGATCAAACGTCTCGACGCTGTCGAAATCGCGATAGGCGGTCGTCGAGACAACGCTGAACGCATCGCTGATGTCCCATTTTGCGATCCCGGTTACGTCGAAAAGTCGACGGTCAACGCCGAGCGGCGAGCCGTTGAGAAAGCCGCCGAACGTATTGAGGGTTGCAAAGTCGTTGGGATCCGTCGTTCCGCCAAAAGCGGGAATGACGCCGGATTTGAACGAAGTTCCGGGCGGCTCGTCCTTCACATAATTGCCGATCAGATCGAAAGACAGCGTGTCCGCCGGCTCGAACCGCAGGCTGCCGCGCAGGGCGAGCGTGTCCGTGCCGTTAAGATCGCGCTCGGCCGGATTGTCGATAAACCCGGCGCGCCGCTTGTAGCTGCCTGCAAGGCGGATCGCAGCCTTGTCTTCGATCAGCGGAATATTGATGTGACCGCGATAGGACTGGAGGTCAAAATTGCCCACATCCGCCGAAAGGCTTGCGCCAAAATCGTAAGCTGGCTTGGCGGTGATCAGGTGCACCGCGCCAATCTGCGCCGACCGGCCAAACAGCGTGCCTTGCGGGCCTTTCAGGACTTCAACCCGCTCGAGATCGAACAACGGCACGTTCGACCCGCGCGAGCGCGAGATCGAGACGCCGTTCTGGAAGACCGACACCCGCGGCTCGATGTTGGAGGCGCCGCTGTCAGACGTGATCCCGCGCAGAACAAAGCCCGGATTGTTGACGCTTTGCTCCTGCACGACGAAGCCGGGGGTAAAGCTCGACAGCTTCTCGAACCCGTCGACGCCAATCTGCTCGAGGAATTCGCCGTCATAAGCGGTAACGGCCAGCGGCACTTCGAGCACGTTCTGTTCACGGAACTGGGCCGTAACGGTAATGGTGTCGATGTCAGCGTCGCTTGTTTGCGCGGCGGCCGATCCGGCAGCCAAAAGAAGAGCAAGGCCGCTGGAGCAGCCGAAGAGATGAGAACGCATGGAGGACCCCGGGTTAATTTCGCGGTGCACCAATGTCGCCTGCGCATGTCAATGAGGTGACGCCCGCGCGACACCTTCTTGAACATATGCGCATCGGCCGGGGGTCCTGATCCGGCCCTGATATTGCTTGAAAGGCCTGCCAGTTTCGCGATGCACCATAAGTTGGTATGGGTGGCGCGACAGCAAAGGGACCTCCCCGCCATGTGCGGCATCATCGGCATACTCGGCAAGTCTGACGTCGCGCCGCTTATCGTCGAGGGGCTGAAGCGCCTCGAATATCGCGGCTATGATTCAGCCGGCGTCGCGACCGTGCGCGAGGGGTTTCTCGACCGGCGGCGCGCTTCGGGGCGCCTGTCCGCGCTGACCGAAAAGCTGGCCACCTATCCCCTGCCCGGCCCGACCGGCATCGGGCACACGCGCTGGGCGACGCATGGCGCCGCGACCGACCTCAACGCGCATCCGCACGCGACGGACCGCGTGGCGCTCGTCCATAACGGCATCATCGAGAACTTCGCCGAACTGCGCGACGAATTGAAAGCCAAAGGATTTACCTTCACTTCGCAGACGGACAGCGAAGTCTGCGCGCAGCTTATCACGTATTACCTGCGCAACGAAAAACTGCCGCCGAAGGAGGCCGTGAAGAAGGCGCTCGGCCGGATGCGCGGGGCGTTTGCGTTCGCGATTATCTTTTCGGGCGAGAATGACCTTCTCATCGCCGCGCGCCGGGGCTCGCCTTTGGCGATCGGGCGCGGCGACGGCGAGATGTTTGTCGGCTCAGATGCTTATGCGCTGGCGCCCTTTACCAACCGGGTCACCTATCTCGAA
Organism: Parvularculaceae bacterium; assembly: GCA_046154725.1. Lineage (GTDB taxonomy): Bacteria > Pseudomonadota > Alphaproteobacteria > Caulobacterales > Parvularculaceae > Amphiplicatus. The sequence continues at coordinate 7,926 of JBJXFO010000125.1, forward strand.
GAAGGCGACTTTGCGATCATCACGCGCGCAGGCTTTGAGGTCTTTAACGAGCGCGGCGTTCCGGCCAACCGCGCCGAGACGATTTCATCGGCATCGGAGACAATGGTCGACAAGGATGGCCATCGCCATTTCATGGCGAAAGAAATCTATGAGCAGCCTGAAGTCATCGCGCATACGCTCTCGCGCTATATCGATGCGGCGACCAGTGAGATCAGGCTGCCAAAGGGATCGTTCGACTTCGCCACGCTTGACCGGCTGACGATTTCCGCCTGCGGCACCGCCTATTACGCAGGGCTGATCTCGAAATACTGGTTCGAAGCGTGGGCGCACCTGCCCGTCGAGATCGATATTGCGTCAGAGCTACGGTATCGCGACGTACCTTATGCAAAAAATGGCGGCGCGCTATTCGTCTCGCAGTCCGGCGAGACTGCAGACACGCTTGCCGCATTGCGCGACGCCAAAGCGCACGGGCAGCAGATCGCGGTCGTCGTCAACGTGCCGGAATCGTCGATCGCACGCGAGGCGGACATTATTTTTCCGATGGCGGCCGGCCCCGAGATCGGCGTTGCCTCGACGAAAGCGTTTACCTGCCAGCTTGCCGCGCTCGCCTCGATCGCTATCGCCGCGGGACGCCAGCGCGGTGTGCTGTCGGAGGCCGAGGGCCGTGACCTCGTCACGTCCCTGCTGCAAACCCCCCGCCTTGTTGGCGAAGCATTGAAACAGGCGCCCAAAATCGAAGAGGTCGCCCGTGAAATCGCCAAGGCGCGCGATACGCTCTATGTCGGACGCGGCGTCAGTTATCCGCTTGCGCTGGAGGGCGCGCTGAAACTGAAGGAAATCTCCTATATTCACGCCGAGGGCTATGCGGCCGGCGAATTAAAGCATGGCCCCATCGCGCTCATCGACCGCGACATGCCGGTTGTTGTGATTGCGCCAAGCGACAAGCACTTCGAAAAGACGATCTCCAACATGCACGAAGTGATGGCGCGCGAGGGGAAAGCGCTGCTCATTTCCGATGCGCGCGGGATCAAGCATGCGGGGGCCGACCTGTGGGCCTCAATTGAAGTTCCCGAAACCCATCCGCTGTTGTCGCCGATCGTTTACGCCGCGCCAATCCAGCTGCTCGCCTATTACACCGCGACCACCAAGGGAACGGATGTCGATCAGCCGCGCAACCTCGCCAAGTCCGTCACAGTAGAGTAGCTTTGACCTTGCCTGCGGCACGCCTTAGTTGGGCCCCTAAGCGAGGATGACCGGCGGAACACCATGCGAGCAGGCGCAGCGATCGACAAACTCACCAGCTGGTTCGTCAACGAAGCGCTCCCCTTGTGGTCCAAAGCGGGCGTCGATAATCGCGGCGGCTTTTACGAGAGCCTCGACTTTGATGGCGCGCCAATGCCGGGACGCCGGCGCGTGCGCGTGCAATGCCGGCAGGTTCATACCTTCACTGAAGCAGGCTCGCGCGGCTGGCTCGCGGACGGCGAGGCGATTGCGGCGCGCGGCTTTGACCGGCTGCTCGCGACTGCGGTTCCAAAAGACGGCGCTCGCGGGTGTGTCCACACTTTGCACGACGATGGCGCTATCGATCAGCATCTGCGCGACCTTTACGACCAGGCATTCCTGCTCCTCGCCTGCGCCGCGCGCATCAAGGTTGCCCGCGACCCGCGCGCGGCAATGGTCGCCAGCAATACGATGGCATTTCTCGACCGCGAATTTGCCTCGCCGCATGGGGGGTATCGCGAAAACGATCGCGGCGGGCATCCGCGCCGGCAGAACCCGCACATGCATTTGTTCGAAGCCTTGATGGCGCTGCATTCAGCGACGGGCGAGGCGCTGTATCTTGACCGCGCGCGCGCCATCGAAGCGCTGTTCCGCACGAAATTCTTTGACTCAGGAAAAAGCGTGCTGCGCGAATATTTCAACGACGACTGGTCGCTCATTGAAAAAGTCAGCGATCGCATAGAACCCGGGCACATGGCGGAATGGGTCGCGCTTCTGGACAAATTTGAGGGGCTGACCGGCGAGCGCCGCACAGACCTGAAAGCCGCGCTCTACAAAGATGCCCTGTCGCGGCGCGCGCCCGGCACGCCTTTCCTGCCTAGCGAAGCAATGCTCGGCGAGCGGCCGGACCGCGCGGCCCGGCGCTTGTGGCCGCAGACAGAATTGCTGCGCGCAGCGCTCGCGCTTGGCGACATCGCGCACGCGGAGACGCTGATCGCCGCGCTCTTTAAATCCTATCTCGACCAGCCCGTTGAAGGGCTGTGGTGCGACGAGTACGACGCCAAAGGCGAGCCGCTTGCGACATCCGTTCCGGCCAGCATTCTTTATCACCTTCTCGAGGCCGTCGTCTTTGCGAGCGACGCGCGCAAGGACATCGCCGCATGACCGCTCGCGCTCCTATTCAACCGGTCATCATGTCCGGCGGCGCAGGAACGCGCCTGTGGCCGATGTCCCGGCAAAGCCGCCCCAAACAATTTCTGCCGTTGACGGGCGCGGTGTCCTTATTTCAGGAAACCGCATTGCGGCTGTCTGGCGATGGCTATCTGCCGCCGCTCGTGATTGCCGGCGCCGGTCACGCGAGGCTGGCGCGCGAGCAGCTTGGCGCTGTCGGAATTGAGCCGGGGGCCATTATCATTGAACCGTCCCCGCGCAACACGGCCGCCGTTGCCGCCGTCGCCGCCGCATGGACAGCCAACGCACATGCGGGCGCGCTTGTCCTCCTCTCGCCAGCCGATCACCATATTGCCGACGCTCAAGCCTTTCGCACGGCAATCGAACTTGGCGCGGCAACCGCCGCGCGCGGCGCCATTGTCACGTTTGGAATTCAACCGAACGAACCGCACACGGGTTTTGGGTACATTGAAACCGGCGCCGATATTGCCGACGGCGTTTTTGAAGTCGTCGCGTTTCGCGAAAAGCCCGACCGCGCGACAGCAGAAAGCTATCTCCGCACACAGCGCCATTTCTGGAATGCTGGCGTCTTTTTGTTCGCCCCGGAAACGATGGACGCAGAACTGCACTCCTTCGCGCCGGCAATCCGCAAGTCAGCTTGCGCGGCGCTGGCGTCCGGAATTGAGGCCGGCGGCGCATTGACGCTTGATCCGGTGCGTTTTGCCGAGTGCCCTTCGGACTCAATCGACTATGCCGTCATGGAGAAAACGCGGCGCGCCGCCGTTGTTGCGCCTATCAATGCGGGGTGGAGCGACATTGGCTCATGGACGGCGTTGAGCAGTCTTGAAACGGATGACCGCATCGTTGCCATCGATTGCAAGGACACGCTGATCAGAACCGACGGCCCCGTCATCGCGGCAATCGGCGTCGAGGACCTGATCATCATCGCGACGGGCGACGCCATCCTTGTCGCGCCCAAATCGCGCGCGCAGGACGTCAAGAAAATCGTCGATGAACTGAAGGCGCGCAAGCGCGCCGATCTCCTGTAAGGCAAAGAGATGGCGCAGCGGGTCATCGTTACAGGCGGCGCTGGCTACATCGGCAGCCACATCTGTGTTGAGCTGTTGAGAAGCGGGCGCGATGCGCTGGTTATCGATAATTTCGCCAACTCAAATCCGAAGGCGCTGGAGCGCGTCGCGGAGATTGCGGGGCGCAAACCTGAAATCCTGAACGCCGATCTCGCCGACAATGGCCAGGCAAGCGCTGTCGAACGCGCTATCTCGTCCTTCCAGCCGGACGGCGCCATTCATCTTGCCGGCCTTAAAGCCGTCGGCGAGTCGGTCAGCAATCCGATGCGCTATTACGGCGTCAATCTTGGTGCGACGTTGACGCTGATCCGCGCCCTTGAGGCGGCGGGCGCGCGCGCGGTCGTGTTTTCTTCTTCCGCGACTGTTTATGGCGACAGGAATGCGAGCCCTGTCCGCGAAGACGGCGCGATGGGTCCGGCAAACCCCTATGGCAAGACAAAGTTTTTCATCGAGGAAATGTTGAAGGACCTGTCGCTCGCCGACCCGCGCTGGCGGATTGCCAATTTGCGGTATTTCAACCCGGTTGGCGCGCATGAGAGCGGCCTGATCGGCGAGGATCCGCTGGGCGTTCCCAACAATCTCTTCCCGTATATCGCACAGGTCGCGGTCGGTCGGCTCGCCAAACTGAAAGTCTTCGGCGGCGATTATCCGACGCGCGACGGGACCGGCATTCGCGATTTCATCCATGTCGTCGATCTCGCGCGCGGCCACCTTGCGGCGCTCGATTATCTCGCCGGCGACAAGGCCAGCGGCGCTATCGATATCAATCTCGGAACGGGCTGCGGCGTCTCGGTCCTCGAGGCAATCGCCGCCTTCAAGCGGGCGTCGAACCGCGACATTCCTTATGAGATCGCGCCCCGCCGCGATGGCGATGTCGCCGAGGTTTTCGCCAATGTCGAGCGCGCCGAAAAGCTGCTCGGCTGGCGCACGACCAGGAGCATTGAAGATATGTGTGCGGATCATTGGCGCTGGCAAAGCGCTAACCCGGACGGATATCGGGGGTGATTTATCCATTCTTCCGTGAGCAGATCTCGTAGGGTGCATTGAGCGAAGCGAAATGCACGCCTTATGCGGCGCCAAAGAAAGACGTGCATTTCGCTTCGCTCAATGCACCCTACAGACAGGCCGGCAAAACCGTCAGTCGAACAGGCTCGACACCGATTCCTCATTGGCGATGCGCCGGATCGCTTCGGCGAGGAGGGTAGCGATCGAGACGATCTCGATCTTGGAGCAAGCGTCAACGGCCGGTGAGGATTGGATTGAGTCCGACGTGACAAGGCCTTTCAACGCCGCTGCCCCGCCGATGCGCGCCGCCGCGCCGTTGGAGAGAACGCCGTGCGTCACATACGCCTCGACGCTTTTTGCGCCCTTGTCCATCAAGGCCTGAGCCGCATTGCAGAGCGTGCCGCCGCTGTCGACGATGTCGTCAAAGAGGATGCAGTCGCGACCCTTCACGTCGCCGATAATGTTCATCACTTCGGAAATGCCCGCCTGTTCGCGCCGCTTGTCGACGATCGCTAAGGGCCCGTTATCGAGACGATTTGACAACGAGCGCGCGCGAACGACGCCGCCGACATCGGGCGAGACGACCGTCACATTGCCAATGTCGCCGTTGTGAGCCGAACGGATTTTTTCCTCGAACACTTTCACCGCATAAAGATTGTCGGTCGGGATATCGAAGAAGCCCTGAATCTGCCCGGCGTGAAGATCGACGGTGAGCACCCGGTCGGCGCCTGCTGTCGTAATCAGATTGGCAACAAGCTTGGCCGAAATCGGCGTGCGGGGTCCGGCTTTGCGGTCCTGCCTCGCATAGCCGAAATAGGGGATGACGGCCGTGATGCGGCTCGCCGACGCGCGCGCGAGCGCGTCGATCGTGATGAGCAGTTCCATCAGATTGTCGTTCGCCGGGTTCGACGTCGATTGAATTACGAAAACATCCTCGCCGCGGACGTTTTCCTTGATTTCGACAAAGACCTCCCCGTCTTTGAAGGTGCGGATTTCAGCTTCCGCCAGCGGCGAGGCAAGTCGCTTGGCGATCGTGCCGCTGAGACGGCGATTGGAATTGCCTGTGATCAGCTTCATCGGTCAGCCCCTGTTGGTCGGCGCGTTTGTGACGGTTTCTTTACGGCCGATCAAGGGCCTGCCGGCTTGGGGAAAGATGGGCAGTCAGCTCCCCGCGGAATCAGCAGAAAAGCAACGGTAAGAGCATCGAAATCGGTACGGCTATGGCGCTGGATTTTCTTTTACAGGCAGCGGTTACGACGGAGGAGGCGACGAGGTATTCCGGAGCGTGGGGCCGAATTTACGATTTCCAAGAACTTCTCGGGGCGATCGCTGCGTTTTTCGTTTCCCTAGTCGCCCTTTTCGGAGAAAAAATTCGGTCTCATTTTAGAAATAAAAAAGAGCGCAATGCAACCATTGAACTCGTCAAGCATGGATTGAGCAGCTACAAAGGAGGGCTCCTCAAGATTCTTGATAGTCTTGAAGGCTATCGCGGCGGTGGCCAAGAGGGAAGAACTCAGGTTGCGTATTTGGGTGGCGAAGGATTTCTAGAGGTGCTCCCATTCGGTCCGCCGTGCGAGGAGCGGTTGAGGCGGTATTTTGATCAAATTTCGGACCGCCTGCTGCGCGCAATTCTCCAATACGAAACTTGCGTCCAAGAACTGAACATGCTCGGCACTCGAAACGGCGGTGGTTACGTTGTCCGGATCGAACGAGGCGCCCACTCGACAAAATGCGACGTCTTGATGGCTCGCCTGCAAGACGTTATGAGTTCTGTCGACGATCTTGAAAAAGAGCTTCATTGATCAAATCGGGGGTGGCGATGATCCGGCTCAGGCCAAGGAGAAGAGTGTTTCGTAGCGCAAAGCGTCGCGAACATCATTTTACTTTGCATGGTGTTGAACACATCAAAAATTTGATCAGCAATAGTTTCTACAAAGAATTCAGACGTAACGTAGATCACATTGCCACTTATGTGGGAACCGCCGCAGCGTCTGCACCGGGCGCGCTCGACGGGGTTCTCGGTCGGGGGGCCTGCGGTGATTGTTTAATTTATCTCGGTCTAAAGTCGACGCCGGATGCGTCTAAACCTGCGATTGAACGCTTTGCTCTTCACTTTTCGCCATCAGAGATTGTGAAGTTGCCGACCTATAGGGCGCGGTCGCTTGTTGCGCCTTCAAACGCATCTAGCGTGGTATTGTTGATCGACATTGACCATGTGTCGCGTCGGGCGATCGGCGTTGCGTATGAACTCGTTACTCGGAACGAGAAGCCAGCAGACTTGGCAACTGCGTTGTTGGCGTCATCAGCGGGGCGGCGCGGAGCCTTGGACTTTGCCGCCTGATCACCGATCCTGCCGATCATTCAAGTTTGATTGCCGAGAGGTTCCGCCCATAGTCGGCCTCGCCCGCTCGGCGGCTGGCGCGGTAGCTGAAATATTGGTGCTTTTCCTCAAGGGTGCAGACGCCAAGATCGTCGAGCGCCATAACGCCGGCGCGCCGGAGTTCCTCGCGCCCGAAACCGGCAAGGTCGAACCGGCGCTTCCCGTCCGAGGCGCCCGCTGCGAAGAATTGCTCTGCACCCGGATGTTTCGCTGTAAAGGCCTGAAGCACATCGAGGCCGACTTCAAAATTAGGCTGGCGCAAGCAAGGGCCGAGCGCCGCCTTGATGTGATGGGGCCTTGCGCCCAGTATTTCCATCGCGTTGACGGTTGACGGCAATACGCCAGCGAGCGCGCCCCGCCAGCCGGCATGGGAGGCGCCAATCACGTCCGCTTCAGGGTCGATGAACAGGAACGGCATGCAATCGGCGGCGAGAACGCCAAGCGCCACGCCTTTCAGCCGCGTGGCCATACCGTCGGCGCGCGGCCCGGCGCCGGACCATGGCTCGGTCACAATAACGGCGTCGGCGGAATGGATTTGATAGAGCGTGAGCAGAGCGCCGGCGCCCAATGCCTGCTGGCAGCGTCCGCGATTCTCCGCAACGCTATCGGGATTGTCAGTGGAGCCGAGCCCGGTGTTGAGCGACGCGAAAATGCTGGTTGAGACGCCGCCGGCGCGGCCAAAAAATCCGTGCGCGGCGCCGGCAAGGCTCGCGGCTTCAAGGCGCGGCGGCGTCATGGCTGAAATCCCGCAGGCGCGGGCAGACCCGGCGCCGAGATGGCGAACGCCTTGAACAATTCGCCCATTTCATTCGGGCTCGCCAGCCGGTGCGCGCCGTGATGGAGCGCGGCGACCTCCTCGACATTGCGCCCGGCGCCAAGGCGCTCGAGCCGGAACGGCAATCCGAGGCGCTCAAGGAAGACGCCTTGCGCGATCGGCCCATGCGCGCTCGCGCCTGCGGCGAACGCTGCACGCGTCAGCCGCTCAAAGTTTACATGCGCGGTGATGTCGGCAAGACCCGGCGAGGCGAGCACCGGCCAGAACGCGTGCCGCCTGACCGCCTGCAGCGTGTCGCCAAAGCCGTCATGCAGATGGCCGTAGTCGATAATCAGAGCCCGCCCCCCACGCTCCACCAGCGCCCGGGCGATTTCGTCGACCGCCGTCTCGGCGGCCTCGGCAAGCTCGAACACATCGCCGATCGCTGCTTGATCCTTACCCGGAAGATCGAGTTGCGGCTCCGGCGGCAGGTCTGAAAGCCGGAAGGCAAGCCCTGATCCGTCTGGCGCAAGATCGACAAGGCGCTCGCGCCAGCCTGCGTCGGCGCGCACAAACTGCCGGATCGGCTGGCAATCGAAGAACTCGTTGGCAAGGAGTAGCGCCGGCGCCGCAGGCGCGTCAGCAAAGCGGTCAGCCCAGTCGATCGCGGCGCCCTTGTCCTTCAGGCGCCGGCGCTGTTCAAGGCGCAAGCGCCCGCCGGTCTCGATCAGCCATACATGCGCGGCGTCGAGAAAGGCAGGGCGCAATTGCGCGGCGCGCAGGATGTCTTCCATCAGCACGCCGCGGCCCGGCCCCAATTCGATGAGGTTGAAAGCCGGCGGCGAACCCATGTCGATCCACGATTGCACGAGCCAGAGCCCGATCAGCTCGCCGAAGATTTGGCTGATCTCGGGCGCCGTCGTGAAATCGCCGTCTGCGCCGATGGGCGAGCGCGCGGTGTAATAGCCGTCCTGCGGGTGAAAGAGCGCATCCGACATGTAGTCGGCAATGGTGATCGCCCCGCGCGCGCGGATCAGCGCCATGAGGCGATCTTCCAGCGGCGTTCGCTCGGCTGTGGCCGCGCCTTGCGTCATGCGGCGCCGGCAGCCGCCGGCGCCGGGCGGAACGCGCGCCATAAGAAAGTTAGGCCCAGCGCCAACATCGGCAAAGACAGCATCATGCCCATGGTCAGACCGATCGGGAAATTGGGCAGGAACGCGTCCGGCTCGCGGAAATTCTCGACGAAAATGCGCGAGAGCGCGTAGCCGGCAAGGAAGATGCCCATCGTCGCGCCCGGACGCTTGAGGAAGTGAAAGCGCCGTGTCGCAATCAAGATGACGGCGAAGAGAACGAGCCCTTCCAGCGCCGCCTCGTAGAGCTGGCTCGGGTGACGGGGCAATTGATCCGGATCCGCCGGAAACACCATCGCCCATGACGCATCGGTCGCGCGGCCATAAAGCTCGCCATTCACAAAATTGGCGATCCGCACAAGGAAGATGCCGATTGGCGCAGCGCAGGAGAAGAGATCGCCAAGCGACAGCCAGTTCACCTTGTAGCGGCGCGCATAAAGCACGCCGGCGATGGTCACGCCGATGAGGCCGCCATGAAACGACATGCCGCCCTTCCATAGCATCAGCGCCGGCGGGATCGGGATCCAGCCGATTGCCGTCTTGACGATCCCGTCATTCATGGTCGCCCCGATCGGCTCCCACGCGCCGAGGAGCATGGCGGGTTCATAGAAGCACAAATAGCCAAGCCGCCCGCCTGCCATCACGCCGATCGCCACCCAGAAGATCACGTCGTCGAGTTGCAAGCGCGTCAGCGGCGCCGTGTTGTTCGGCCACAGCGACGCCTTGCTGATGAGTTTCAGCGAGTACCACCAGCCAAGGCCAATGCCGACGATATAGCCGAGCGAGTACCAGCGGATCGGCAAGGGCCCGATCGAAATCGCGACTGGATCGATATTGGGATAAGGAATTGCCATCGGGACCCGCTTTGCCTTCGCGCGCGCGTTCCTTAGCGCGCTTTTTCGCCGCTGTCGCGTTTGCCGCGGGGCCGCTATACTCTTTCAAACGGAGATCGCCATGCAGACCCAAAGCCCTTTTTTCGACGAAATCGCCAAGCTGATGTCGGAGGCCGCAGGCGCGGTCGATGGCGTCCGGCGGGAGGCCGAAACGGTGGCGCGCGGTCAGTTGCAACGCCTTCTCGCTGACATGGACCTTGTGACGCGCGAAGATTTTGAAGCCGTGCGCGATATGGCGGTCGCCGCGCGGACGGAAAACGAGCAGCTTGCCGCGCGAATCGCCGACCTCGAGTCGCGCCTCGCGGCGCGCTGAAGGGAACAGCAATCTGGGCAAAACGAGCGCGCGCCCGGCCTGAAGGAATCATTGCGACCTCCCCCCGACTCGCCGCGCAATCCTGCGTGTCAGTCAGTCACAGGAACGCAATGTCGATTGAACTCCTCAAGGCGCACAAACCGGATGTCGATCCCCTCGAGGCGCTTGAAGCCGTCGCCGACGGTCTGGCGCTTAGCGTCGAGCGCGTCGATGCCGACGAGCTGCACGTCGCCATTCCCGGCATGTGGCGCGACGCCGGGTTCTGGTTCACCTGGCGCGCGGAACTTTCGACCCTGCAAATGGGCGCGCCGCTCGATCTCAAGGCGCCGCCGGGGCGGCTCAACGACGTCGCGCGCCTTGTCGCCATGGTCAACGAACGCCTCTGGATTGGTCATTTCGATCTGTGGTCAGACGATAATTCGATCGTCTTCCGCAACGCGGCCGTGCTGCCGTCTGACGGACGGCTTGACCAGGGCCAGGCGGAAATCCTCATCAAAGGCGCGCGCGAAGCGATCGACCGCTTCTTGCCGGCCTTCAACTTTCTGATCTGGGGCGGAAAGACGCCGCAACAGGCGCTTGAGGCGTCGATGTTCGAAACGGCGGGGAACGCTTAATTTCGAAGCGCCGTCGCCCCCAAGAAAGATCGGAACAAGACGGCTTTTCTCAAACAAGCCGCGAGCGATCGACGGCAGCCTTGATAAAGGACGCAAACAACGGGTGCGGATCGAACGGGCGCGATTTCAATTCGGGGTGATATTGAACGCCGATGAACCACGGATGGTCCGGGATTTCCATGATTTCCGGCAAGGCGCCATCGGGCGACATGCCGGAGAATACGACCCCGACACGCGCCAGGCGCTCCGTCCACGCTTTGTCGACTTCATAGCGATGGCGATGGCGTTCTGAAATTTCCATTGCGCCATAGATTTCCGCAATCTTGCTGCCTTGCTTCAAGATCGCCGGAAATGCGCCAAGGCGCATCGTGCCGCCAAGATCGCCGCTGACCGACCGGCGTTCCGTCGCATTGCCGCGCAGCCATTCCGTCATCAGCCCGACGATCGGTTTCCCGCCCGGCCCGAATTCGGACGACGTCGCGGCCGTCTCGCCGAGCAGCGAGCGCGCCGCCTCGATCACCGCCATTTGCATGCCGAAGCAGATGCCGAAATAGGGAATGCGCTTTTCGCGCGCAAAGGCGGCAGCGCAAATTTTTCCTTCTGCGCCGCGCGTTCCGAACCCGCCCGGCACTAAAATGCCGTGCACGTCTTCCAGTTCGGACACTGCGGACGCCCGCTCCTCAAAGATCGCGCTGTCGATCCATTTGATATCGACGCGGACATTGTTGGCGATGCCGCCATGACCAATCGCCTCGATCAGCGATTTGTAGGCGTCCTTCATCTCGGTGTATTTGCCGACGACGGCGATGCGCGTCTCGCCGTCGGGTTTGGTGATTCGCCTGACAACGTCCGTCCAGCGTGCGAGGTCGAGCGGCGGCGGCACGTCGATACCGAAGGCGGCCAGCACCTCGTCATCGAAGCGCTCCGCGTGATAGGCGAGCGGAACTTCATAGATCGTTCGGCAATCGAGCGCCTGCACGACGGCTGGCGCACGCACATTGCAGAAGAGCGCGATTTTCTTCCGCTCGCCTTCAGGGATTGGCCGATCGGAACGAACAAGCAGCACATCGGGCTGGATGCCGATTTCGCGCAATTCCTTGACGGAATGCTGCGTCGGCTTCGTCTTCAACTCTCCCGCAGACGGGATGTAGGGCATCAGCGTCAGGTGAACATAGACCGCATCGCCGCGCGGCAGTTCGTTGCCGAGCTGACGGATCGCTTCGAAGAACGGCAAACCCTCAATGTCGCCAACCGTGCCGCCAATTTCGCAAATGATGAATTCGGCGTCTCCCGCCGGGGCCAGCACGAATTCCTTGATCGCGTCCGTTACATGCGGAATGACCTGCACGGTCGCGCCGAGATAATCGCCGCGCCGCTCGCGTTCGATGATCCCTGAATAAATGCGCCCCGTGGTGACGTTGTCGGTCTTCGACGCCGAGACGCCCGTAAAGCGCTCATAGTGCCCTAGGTCGAGATCGGTCTCGGCGCCGTCGTCGGTGACGAAGACCTCGCCATGCTGGTAGGGCGACATCGTACCCGGATCGACATTGAGATAGGGGTCGAGCTTGCGGATA
>JBJXFO010000126.1:0-5755 GCA_046154725.1 Parvularculaceae bacterium
GCCGAAGACTGGAAGCGGCCGCCGCGGGAATGGTGCGAGGCGAAAACACAGTTCGCCGTCATGTTCGGCGAACGGTTCGTGAACGGATGATCAACACGCCCCCCGCACAAGATTCCTGACAGTCCCCCAAAGCGCTTCTGGCCGAGGGCAAGATCGCGTCCCGTCAAAGGCAGGATCTGCAAATCCGCGAACGCTTCGCCAACAACGCCCTCTTCGGCCTTCAAAATCAGCACGTCGCCGGCGCGCAACTTCATGGCGCGCAATTCTTCGCCGAACCGGCCGCCTTCCCTTGCGACGGCTATCAGGCTGAGGCCGTAGTTTTCATGCAGTCTTGCTTGCGCCGCGCTGCGCCCGATGAGGCTGGACTCCTGGCGGATCACGCCCTCGATCACGCTAACCGTGTCGGCCGCTTCCGCCGCATCGCGATGCCGCTCGCCGACGAGCTTCAGCTTTAGCGCTGCCGCAAGCCGGTCGAGCGCCTGTTGTTCGCCCTCGACAATCAGGCGATCGCCAACGGCAAGCGCAAGCGCCGGGTCGGGTTTCATCCGCCCGGAACTGGTGACAACCGCCATGATGCGGGCGTCGTCTTTCAGCATGCCGGACAATTCGGCGAGCGTCTGGCCAGCGCAGGGCGACGCGGCGTCAATTTCAAATTCCGTGGTGTAGTGCGTGTCCGCCAGCGCCGCATCGACGCCCGGCGCCGGCTCGCGATCAAAACGTACAAAGCGCGGCGCAATCGACAGAAAGAGGAACCCGACAACACAAACGCCAAGGCCGACGGGCGCAAAATCGAACATCTGAAACGGCGCGCCGACCAGCTCCTCCCGCACGCCCGAGACGATGATATTCGGCGACGTGCCGACGAGCGTGACGAGCCCGCCCAGGAGCGAGGCAAACGCCATCGGCATCAACAGGCGCGAGGCCGGGAACTGTTGCTTGCGCGCGTGCTGGATCGCGACCGGCATCATGATCGCGAGGGCGCCAATATTTTTTGTGATCATCGACAGCAGCATCACCGCGCCGGTAAAGGCGGCCGACACCAGCAACGGGCCCTTCAGCGATCCGAGGCCCGGCGCCAGCCACCGCTCAATGAGGCCCGAGCGCGCAATCGCGGCGCTAAGCAGCAATGCCGAGGCAATGACGAATATCAGCTCATTGGCGAAGCCTGAAAACATCTCCTTGACCGGGATGATGCCGAGCACGCCGCCGGCCGCAAGCGCCGAGAGCGCGACGAGGTCATAGCGCAACTTCCCCCACACGAAGGCAGCAACCGTGATGGCCATCAGGCCAAACGCCATTGCCTGATCGAGCGTCATGACGCGTTGGCCGCTAGAGCTTCGGGCGTTTGATAGGAAACGCCCAAAGCTCTAGTCTTTTTGTGGTCGCGCCGGGTTTCAAAAAACCGGCAATTCCACTTTTTCGCCCGGCGCTCTGAACGCTGCCTGCGACATTCTGGCATTAACCACCTATCTCGTTGATCCGTCTACGAAACAAAAATCCGTCCCACCCCTGTGCAGCAGCTTTATACTGCGCGGAATGGAACACCCGTTTCACTTTGCTGGAATTTCGGCGCGCGGCGGCGACAGCACGCCGGTTCGCGCTGCCACGTCCACAACACAACGCACGTCAGCGGGGAAAAGTTCCCGTATCGCGATTGTGCGGCAAAATCCGCAGTCTCCGCACAAAATCGCTGGACCCCGCGAGAACACAGGGAATTCGCTAGTCTGGCCTGGCGCACTCTCCGCCGGGTGCGGATTTCCAGCCGCGCGTCGAAACTGCTCCGCTCACAGGTCCGGCAGCGGCTGCGCGTCGACGCCGGTCGTCGGCGCCGACAAGGTCAACGTGACGGAGAGCGTTCTGGTTCCCGGCTGCAGCACCAGCCGGCGCGCATCGTATCCCGCCTTGGCAATGGTCAAATTGCGCGGAGCGTCGAGTTCGATGCGGCACGGCGTTTCGCACGCGCCGAATCCCTCGACTTGCACAAAGGCGCCCGGCGGGTCGGTTTCAACGAGCGTGATCTTCGGCCCCTTCGCGGTCGCACAGGCGCACGCGCAACTCACGATCAGGGCAATCATCAAGGCGCGCATGAAATCCTCTTCAACAAGCGGCGGCGTTAAGAGCCGCAAACGCATGGTCAAGGTCGGCGATCAGGTCATCGATATGCTCAAGCCCGGCATGGATGCGCAAGACCGGACCTTGCGCAGTCCATTGCGTCGCCGAGCGATTCTTCTCGGGGTGCGTGTGGATGCAAAGGCTTTCATAACCGCCCCAAGAAAAGCCCATGCCGAAATGGCGCAGAGTATTGAAGAAAGCCTTGAGCGCCGCTTGCGGGCAAGGCTTCAGGACAACGCCAAAGAGCCCGGAGGAGCCCGTAAAGTCGCGCTTCCAGAGCGCATGGCCGGGCGCGCCCGGCATCGCCGGGTGCAGCACGCGGTCAACTTCGGCGCGCTTCAACAGCCATCGGGCGAGCGCCACGCCATTTGCGTCGTGCACCGGCATGCGCACGCCAAGAGTTCGCATGCCTCGCAAGGTCAGATAGGCGTCGTCGGCGGACACATTGGCGCCAAGTTGCAGGAGCGCTTGAAAAATCAGCTTCGCCGTCGCCTCGTCAGCCGAGGTGATCGATCCGATGAGACAGTCGGAATGGCCCGAGAAATATTTCGTGCCGGCTTGCACGCTGACATCGGCGCCGCTGGCGATCGGCTTGAAAAAAACGCCGGCGGACCAGGTGTTATCGAGGATAAGCCGCGCGCCCTTGGCTTTCGCCGCCTTTGCAAGCGCGGGCACATCCTGCACTTCAAACGTGAGCGAGCCCGGCGATTCGGCCAACACGGCCTTGACGTCCGGCGTGATGAGGCCGGCGATGCCAGCGCCGATCGCCGGATCGTAAAAGATCGTCTCAACGCCGAAGCGCGCAAGAAACCGCTCGCAGAATTTACGCGTCGGGTCATACGCCGCGTCCGTGACGAGAACCTTGTCGCCCGCCTTCACAAAGGCCAGCAGCGCGGCATTGACCGCTTGCAAGCCCGACGGCGCAAGGCGCGTTTCAACGCCGCCCTCGAGCGCGCCGATTGCCTCTTCAAGCGCGCGATGGGTCGGGCCGCCAAGCCGTCCGTATACGATGTTCCGGCCGCCATCGATGAAGTCGTCATAGGTCGGGAAGAGGTAGGTCGAGGCGCGTTCAACCGGCGGATTGACAGGGTGGTGCGGGCGCTTTTTCGGGCGCCCGGCAGTGACGAGTTTGGTCGGTTCCTTCATCGATCAGCTGCTTTCGCCGGTGTCGATGGTCCCTGTATCGACAACCCCCGTTTGCTGGTCGAATACGGTGAATCCAAACTTCTGGTAAAGCGGCAAAGCTGCCGGATGATCGAGCGTGCAGGTCTCGATCCGCACTTCCTTCGCGCCGGTCGACCACGCAAGATCGATAACGTTGGCGAGAAAATAAGGCCCGAATCCGTTGCCGATAAAGTCGGGCGCCAGACCAAAAAAACGGATCTCCGCGACCGGCAGGCGCGCCGCGTCGATCTCGCCCATCCCGGCCGGCACGCCGCCGGCGTAAAGAACATAAAGAAGCGTGCCGGGGTCGTGAATGATCGCCGCAAGATCGGCGTCGATCAGCTTCTTGCGGCTGACCCAGTGCCACGGGCGCCCGATCAGATCGTAAAGATAGCGATAAAAATGCAGCGGCGGGTTTTCAGCGCGCAGAATCGCGAGCCGCCCCGGCGGCATCCCCGGCATCGCATAGCGCGGACGCTCAAGCTGGCGCAGATAGGTAATGATAACGTCAGTTCGCTTGGTCATCGGCGCCGGTTGCAAAGCGATAAAGATCAGGATCGTTGGTCTCGCGGCCCCATTCCGCCCACGAACCATCGTAGAGACCGGTGTCGTTATGGCCAATGATCTCAAGTGCGAGCGCGATGACTGCCGCTGTCACGCCCGATCCGCAAGAAGCGATGACGGGCGTGTCGTGGCTGACGCCGCGCGCGCGGAACAGCTGCTGCAACTCATCGGGCGTGCGCATCACGCCGTCGTCCCGCAGCAACAGGGAGTGGGGGAGGCTTTGCGCGCCCGGCATATGGCCGCGGCGAAGGCCGGTGCGCGGTTCGGCCACGTCGCCGGAAAAGCGCGCGGCGGGCCTTGCATCGAGTACGACGGCGCGCGCGTCGTTCAGCGCGGCGCGCACATCATCATGCGTGCGCACAATCGGCCGCGCGCCCTTCGCTGCATAAATAACGACGGCTGGCGCAGTGTCGCCGTCTTCGACCGCGCGGCCTTCGCGCACCCATTTCGGCAAGCCGCCATCGAGGACGGAGGCGCGTTCATGGCCCATCGCCCGAAACGTCCACCAGACGCGCGCAGCCGAAAATACTCCGGTGTCGTCATAGAGTATCACGCGGTCATCGGCGCCGATGCCAAGCGCGCCGACAGCGCGCGCAAAGTCGTCTTGCGATGGCGCCATATGCGGCAGCTCAGTTGCGTGATCAGCTATCGCGTCGAGGTCAAAAAAAACGGCGCCCGGAATCCGCCGCCGGACATGGTCGCTATGCGCGCGGCCGCTGCCCGGCATACGCCAGGTCGCATCCACGATTTTGACGCCGGGCGCGCCAATCGCGGCGGCAAGCCACTCTGTCGAAACGATCGGATAGGGAAAGTCAGCCGTCATGCAAGCATGCTTACGCCATCCATGAAGGAACGGGCAGATTTTTCGATCGCAGAAAGTCCGGATTATAGAGCTTTGAGGCGTAGCGGTTTCCATAGTCGCAAAGAATGGTCACGACCGTCGATCCGGGTCCGAGTTCGCGCGCAAGGCGCTTGGCCCCAGCAATGTTAATGCCCGATGAGCCTCCGAGACAAAGGCCCTCTTCACGCGCCAGCCGGAAAATAATCTCGAGCGCTTCTGCGTCTTCAATGCGGTATGCGCCGTCGAAGGCAAGCCCTTCGAGATTGGCGGTGATGCGCGCCTGACCGATGCCTTCAGTGATTGAGGATCCTTCGGACACGAGATCGCCCGTCATCACCCACGAATAGAGTTTCGCGCCCATCGGATCGGTCAGCGCGCATTTGATGTTTGCGTTTCGCTCCTTCAACGCAAGTGTGACGCCGGCAAGCGTTCCCCCCGACCCGACAGCGCAGGTGAAGCCGTCAACAGCGCCGTCGGTCTGGTTCCAGATTTCAACGCCGGTTGTACGGTAATGCGTGTCGCGATTGGCGGTGTTGTCGAACTGGTTAGCCCAGAGGGCGCCGTTCGGCTCGCTCAGCGCAAGGCTTTCCGCGAGACGACGCGAGGTGTGAACATAGTGGTTTTCGTTGGCGTAGGCGACCGCATCGACCTCGATCAACTCGGCGCCTAGCAGGCGCACGGCGAGTTTCTTCTCGTCGCTCTGCGTGCGCGGCATGACGATTTTCACGCTGTAGCCGAGAATGCCGCCAACAAGGGCAAGCCCGATGCCGGTATTGCCGGCGGTGCCTTCAACGATGACGCCGCCGGGCTGAAGCGCTCCGCGCGCCTCGGCGTCGCGAATGATGCCAAGCGCGGCGCGGTCCTTCACCGACTGGCCGGGATTGAGGAATTCCGCCTTGCCGAGAATATTGCACCCGGTCTCTTCCGACGCGCGTTTCAATTTGATAAGCGGCGTCGACCCGATCGCCGACAGGGCGGACTCGTGGAAGTGCATGTCAGTCTCCTGCGCGCACCATAGCGCGTTCGCGCTATGCCTCAACTCGCCATGACGGAGGGCGAATTAATCTGACGTCC
>JBJXFO010000127.1:0-18283 GCA_046154725.1 Parvularculaceae bacterium
TCGAAGCGATCACCGATCTTGGCGTCGGAGAGGCGCTCGTCTCAACCCTTGAAGCCAAGGGCGCGCCTTCAATCGTTGACCGCACGCTCATCCGTCCGCCCACGTCGCGCATGGGACCGGTGACGGATGACGAGCGCAATCAGATATTGAGAAAATCGGCGCTGGGGAAGCAATACGACAAGAGTCATGACCGCGAGTCGGCATTTGAGATGTTGCAGGAAAAAGCTGAACGCCGCGCGAAGCAGGAAGCGCGCGACAAGGACGACGCCAGTGAAAAACCGTCAGCGCGCCGCCGTTCCAACCGGCAATCGATTGGCGAGGCGGCCGCGAAGTCCGCAGTGCGCAGCTTGTCGACAACCCTCATGCGGGAACTGACGCGCGGCTTGCTCGGCGGCTTCAAGCGCCGCCGCTGACGCCAGCGCACATGAGCGGGACATCAGGCAGCACCGTCAGCGACAGCCGCGCGTTTCTGGTCACGGCAGCGCTCGGCGGCCTGATCGTCGCCGCTCCATTAGCAGTTGCGCCGCTGGCCGGGATCGATCTTGCCGCGGCGCTGAATGCAACCTTGGCGACGATTGCGGCGGGCGCTGTGGCGACGGCGCCAATGCTCGCCGGGCTTTACTGGTTCATGGGGTCAAAACTCGCGCCGATCGTCCGGTTCCGGACCGATCGTCTCGCTGACATCAAGGCGCTTGGCTTTACGCTGACGCCGGGCCGCAACCTCGCGATCGCACTGCTCGCAGGCGTCGGCGAGGAACTCCTGTTTCGCGGCATCATGCAGGCGTCGTTGACGGACTACCCGGTCGCCGTGGCAGTCGTGCTGCCAAACATCGTCTTCGGCGCACTCCATGCGCGAAAACTTGGTTACGCCCTGCTCGCCTTTGGCGTCGGCGTCTACCTCGGATGGCTCACCGTCTTGACGGAGAGCCTCGCTGCCCCGATCCTTGCCCATGCCGCCTATGATTTTGCGGCGCTCGAAGCGGCGCGTCGGATAATGGCGGCCGCTGTTCCGCCGGCGGACATCATGCGTTAATAAATTGTCACGGTCCGGATGGAGACTTCGGTAAGAACTCGGTCTTCATTGTGCCGATTGTCCGGTAAGGGGTGTTGTCATGCAGTCACGCATCGTTGTCGCCGCCGCTATGCTCATGGGCGCTGGCGCCTGTTCCAGTGGCGACAGCGCCCCGCCGCCGCCGCAGGTTAACCAAGCGCCTGTGTTTACATCGGCCGCGACGGCGACCGCGGCCGAAAATTCCGCCGGCGTCGTTTACACCGCCGCCGCAACCGATGCGGACGGCAATGCCGTGACCTTCTCGCTTTCCGGCGGCGCCGATCAGTCGCGGTTCTCAATTTCCGGCGCTGGTGCGCTGAGCTTTGTCGCACCGCCGGATTTTGAGGCGCCGGGTGATTCGAATACCGACAACATTTACGAGGTGACGCTCGGCGCTAGCGACGGAGTCGCGACATCGACGCTCGCGTTGCGTCTGACCGTCACCAATGTCGCCGAGACGTTCCGTATACGCCGCATCGCCGTCGGGCTCAATCAGCCGCTTTATGTGCTGGGACGCGGCGACGGTTCGAACCGCGTCTTCATCGTCGAGAAGGGCGGTCAAGTTGAAATTCTCAATCTCGCGACAGGGCTTTTGAATACGGCGCCCTTCATAGATCTGACGGCAGCGATCGACGCGAGCGGCGAACAGGGATTGCTCGGAATGGCGCTTGCGCCGGACTTTGCAACGAGCCGCACATTTTATGTCCATTTGAACAACCTGAATGGCGACACCGAAATCCGGCGCTATCAGGCTCAGGCCGCCAGTCCCGATCTTGCCGACACATCAACCGCAGACATCATCTTCACGGCAACCCAGCCGAATGCGTCAAACCACAAGGGCGGATGGATCGGTTTTGGCCCGGACAACCTTCTCTACATCGCGCTCGGCGATGGCGGCGGCGGTAACGATCCGTTCGGCAACGGCCAAAACGTCAATTCGCTGCTTGCCAAAATCTTGCGCATCAATCCGTCTGCGGACGGTTTTCCGGCCGATCCCTTGCGCGATTACACAATCCCGCCGGCAAATCCGTTCGCGACGGCTGGCGGCGCGCCCGAGACATTCGCTTACGGATTGCGCAATCCCTTCCGCGCAGGTTTTGACCGCCAGACTGGCAATCTCTTCATCGGCGATGTCGGGCAAGGCGCCATTGAGGAAATCGATCTCATCCGCCCGGGAGAAGCGGGCCTCAATTTCGGCTGGCCGATCCTTGAAGGAACGCGCGTCAATCAGGCGGGCTCGACCGCCGGCATGACGCCGCCAGTTGCTGAATATGCGCACGGGACGAGCGCAATCCAGGGCAATTCTGTTACGGGCGGTTATGCCTATCGCGGACCGGTCACCGCTTTGCAGGGGCAATATGTTTTCGCCGATTTCGTCAGCAATAACGTGTGGTCGATTGCGGCCGCATCCGTCACGCAAGGAACAACCATCGCCTCCTCGGCGTTCACCGTTCAGACGACGGCGTTTGCGCCAGATCTCGGAGCGCTCGATTCTATCGCGAGTTTCGGGGAAGACGACGCGGGCAATCTCTTCATCATCGGCATCGATGGCGAGATTTATCAGGTGCAAAACCCATAATCAGTTGCGGATCGCTGTCTCGAAATCTTCTTCCGTAACCGGATAGCCGAGATCGTCCGGGATCGTCAGAACCATCCCGCCGCCGCGTTTTACAGCGACGGGAACGACTGGGCGAATTGTACGCCTTCGCGCGAAGTCGAGAACAGCTGCCGTACTGTCTGATACCCCCAACAGGTCAAGGTTTCGCGCCGTCGGAAAGATGATCTTGCGCGCGCCGCTCGCGCGCGCGGCGGTTGCCGCCCTGGGCGATATCCATACCGCTTCCGTCGCCTCGTCACCGTCTTCGAGAATGTCCTGGCCTTGCGGAAAGGCCGCGGCGAAGAACAGCGTGTCGAAGCGCCGGTGAAGCCCGGGCGGCGCAATCCAGTGCGCAAAGAGAACAAGCGCATCGGCGGCAAGGCTAAGGCCATGGCGCCGGATCACCTCCAGAAAGAGCGCATCGTCTCGCTCCACATTGGCGCGCCAAGGGGCCAGCGCCGCCGCCTCATCGCGGCCAAGCATTGCGCCATTTGCCCCGCGCGCGAGCAGAACCCCGGCCTCTTCAAACGCTTCGCGGATGGCGGCGACTTGCGCTGCGGCAAGCGCGGGGGCAAGGCTCAGACCGGCCGAATGCTCCGCCCACGCCGGATTGGCGTCGCCGGGATCGACACGCCCGCCCGGAAAGACAAGCGCGCCGCCCGCGAACGAAGCGTCAAGCGCGCGCGCGATCATCAGCGCCTCAAACTGCGGCTCGTCGCGCAGCAAGATCAGTGTTGCGGCGGGAATTGGCGTGTCGGACATCGGGCTAGAAACCTGTCGCCTTCGCGGCTGCCGGCGGTGCCCCGTAACGCCCGCGTGTCAGCTTGATGGCAAGGACGCCGCCAAGCGCCGTTGCCGGAATAGAGCCAAGCGCCATCCATGGCGGATGATCGATCGAGGCAAGGCTCGTCCCGGCAAGCAACAGGATTGTCGCGGCGACAATCCATGCCGTCGGGGCCCAGCGCCGCGACGCCAGCGCCGCCACAATGCCGCCGCCAAGCGCGCCGGCAAACCAGGCAATGAGGACTGAAAATTTGGACTGGAACGGCAGCGACGCGATTGCGCCCGGCGCCGTAGGGTCAAAGCCGGGCGGCGCAGGGAAAAACGCGTGGCCGGCGCGCTCGATCACGAAGACGAGAATGGCGCCGGCAAAGATGCCGGCAATGACAGCGAAAACTGATCTGACCATGACGGCTGCGCCCCGTTTCCTTAGCGCGCGCTCTAACTTACGTCCTGCGGCGAACGCCGCGCACTTGTCAGCATCATTATCGCCGCGATCAGCACGACGCCAGCGACAAGCCAGCGCAGCACATCAAGCGGCATTTCCTTTACGACGAACGCCGCGAGCAAGACGGCGGGAATGCCGCCAATCGCAAAGCCGAGCGCAAGGCGCGCATCGAAGCGGCCGGTTGAAATGAACCGCAAGCTCGACGCCGGCATGAGGAAGGCGCATGCGCCCATCATGATCGGAAACGCCGCGCGCGGGTCCATGCCCAGCAAGCTGAGCGAGATGAGCGCTGGCGCATAAAGCCCGATGCCAAGCGTCATCAGCGCGCCAAAGAAAAAATGCAGGACGACGGCGGCGGCAAAGGCGGCCCCCGACAGCGCTGCCGCGTCCCCGCCGCCGGGAAGGAGCCCGAGATTTCGGCTGATGAACAGCGCGGCCGCCACTAACAAGGCAATGCCCATTCCGAGACGAATCGCCTGCACCGGCAATCTCGACACTACGCGCGCGCCAATCAGCGCGCCGGCGACAGCCGCGACGATGCAGGCGACGAGGAGAGCAACGCTGACCTCAACAAAGGCAATAAACGCGAGCGCCTGCACAATCGTCGGGATCGCGTGGCCAACATTGAGCGTTCCCGGTATCTTCTCATCATCGGTCAGCTTCAGGAACTTGATCGCCGCCGTTGAGGGGGCAAACGAGCCGATGCCCAGCGTATCAAAAAAATTGACGACAGCGCCAATCGCCAGCGCGACAGGGCCAGTTTGCGGACGCAGACGCGCCGCGCGGTAATAGCGAGTTCCCGCAACGACAAGCGCCGCTGCGGCGATCAACAGCAATCCTTGCAGGATGTGTACGATCACCGCAGCTCCCGAGCGTTTCCTTACGCTGCCTTGTAGAGCGTTTGCTTATTCGCCGCCATGTCGCGGAATTTTTGCGGCGGATTGAAGCGCGCGCCATATTTCTGCGCGAGGCTTTCGCAGCGGCGCACGAAAGCGTCGATACCGATCGTGTCGATATAGCTCATCGGCCCGCCGGTCCACGGCGCAAAGCCCCAGCCGAAAATCGCGCCAAGATCCGCGGACTGAGGATCGGGAACAATGCCCTCGGCATAGCAATGCGCGGCCGGAATAAGCTGCGCATAGAGGATGCGCTCCTTGACCTCGTCAGCGCTCGGTTGAACTTTGGCTGGCGGAAAATAGTCGGCGATGCCTTGCCATAAGCTCTTCTTGCCGTCCGCCGGGTAATCATAGAACCCGCCGCCGGACTTGCGCCCAAGACGCCCGAGCTTGTCGACCATTACGGTCATCATGTCTTCGACGCCGGAGGGCTTGTAGTCCTTGCCAAGCTCTTTCTTCGTGGCTTCCATTACACGCTTGCCAAGCTCCAGCGACGTCTCGTCAACAAGCGCAAGCGGCCCGACCGGCATGCCGAGCATTTTGGAGACGTTCTCGATAAGCGCCGGGCTTATTCCTTCCTTCACCATCAACATCGCTTCGTTGAGATAAGGCGGTACGACGCGGTTTGTATAAAACCCGCGCGTATCTTTCACAACGATCGGCGTCTTCTTGATCATGCCGACATAATCCAGCGCCGTCGCCAAGGCGCGGTCGCCGGTTTTCTCGCCGGGAATGATTTCGACCAGAGGCATTTTATCGACAGGTGAAAAGAAGTGTACGCCGACGAATTGCTCGGCGCGCGCCGAATTCCTCGCAAGGCCGGTGATCGGCAGCGTTGACGTATTTGACGCAAAGATCACATCCTTGCGGATGACGGCCTCGGTCTTGCGGATCACATCCGCTTTGACTTCAGGGTCCTCGAACACGGCTTCGATAATCAAATCGACGTCTTTAAGGTCATTGTAGTCCGTCGTTGGCTTGATGCGCGCGAGAAGCTCCGCGCCTTTTTCCTTCGTCACCTTGCCGCGCGAGACGCCTTTTTCAACGATGCCGGCGGAATAAGCCTTGCCTTTTTCCGCATAGGGAAGATCGCGGTCGAGGAGCACAACCTCCATGCCGCCTTTCGCTGTTACATAGGCAATGCCGGCGCCCATCATGCCAGCGCCAAGAACGCCAACGCGTTTGATTGCCGACTTTTCGACGCCTTTCGGGCGCTGCTCGCCTTTTTCAGCAGCCTGTTTGTTGATGAACAGGGTGCGGATCATATTGCGCGACTGGGGGCTGGTGACGAGTTTGCCGAAATATTTGGTCTCAATCCGCAGCGCAGTGTCGAAGGGAACGACCGATCCCTCGTAAAGGCAGGACAGAATATACTGGACTGCCGGATAATTATGCTGGGACTCGCGCTGCGCCATGGCGTTTGAGGCCATATGGAATTGCAGGGCGGCGGGATGCGTCGGGCCAGCGCCGCCCGGATATTTAAAGCCCTGTTTGTCCCAGGGCTGCGTCACTTTCGGGTTGGCTTTCACCCATGCCTTAGCCTTCGCGACTATGTCCGCCGCCGGCGCAATTTCCTGGATGATGCCGTACCCCTTGGCGGTATTGGGATCGACTGGCTGGCCTTGCGTCGCCATCACGGCGGCGTTTTGCAGTCCTGCAAGGCGCGGCAAGCGCTGCGTGCCGCCGCCGCCGGGGAGCAGCCCGACCTGAACTTCGGGAACCCCCAGCTGGATCTTCGGATCGTCCGCACAAATACGATAATGACAGGCCAGAACGAGCTCAAGCCCGCCGCCGAGCGCAAGACCGTTGACAGCCGCCGCCACGGGCTTTGCATAAGCCTCGCCGCCGATCAGCTTCTTGGCCGGCTTGCCGCTGGTCTCCAGCTTCCTCAACATGAAATTGAGGTTGAACAACCGGTCGAACACGTCCTTGCTGGTGTTTGCCCCGCCCGTAATGGCGCCGCCGCCAAGCATTCTGAGATCGGCGCCGGCAAGAAACCCCGACTTCTTGCCCGACGTGATGACCGCGCCCTTGATAGCATCGTCGGAACAGAACCGTTCGATGAACGCGGCGAACTCCGTCATGAGCGCCTCGTTCCAGACGTTCATCGACTGGCCTTTAAGTTCGATGGTGACCAGCGCAATGCCGTCGCCGTCGATCTCTACTGTCATTGCGTCATTGGTCATTTCACAGGTTCCTCAACCAAAACTTTTCATAAAATAGGAGAACAGCGCGCCGGTTCCGACGCCAAGCGCGCCCGGACCGATCGTCAGCAGCGCCTGGCGGTAAAGTTTGCCGTCATGCTTTTTGCGAAGATTGATGATTGTCCGGTGCTGCCCCTCAAGCCCGCACACGGCTGCCACTGCGATCAGGACTATGCCGAGAACGAATGTCCGGGTGATGGGCGTGTCTGGCGCGAGCGCGCCCTTGAGAACGATCGCCCCACCGATCAGCGTAAAGGCGCCGTTCATGATCGTCTTGAAATAGTTGAAGGTCAGATCGACAGCCATCAGCCCGGCCGGGCTTTCGTCGAACGCCCCAGCTGTTATTGCCGATGCCGATTTCTGCATCCCGGTCACTGCTGAAACCTTAAACGCGCTCGATGATCGTCGCCGTGCCCATGCCGGCACCGATGCACAGCGTGACAAGCGCGGTCGATTTGCCGGAACGCTCCAACTCGTCGATCATTGTGCCGAAGATCATTGCGCCGGTGGCGCCGAGCGGATGGCCCATGGCGATCGCGCCGCCATTCACGTTGATGTTCTTGTGATCGATATCGAGGGCCTGCATGAAGCGCAGGACGACCGAGGCAAACGCCTCGTTCAATTCCCACAGATCGATGTCTTTTGCCGTCATGCCGGCGCGCTTCAGCGCTTTTTGCGCGGCAAATTCCGGGCCCGTCAGCATGATCGTCGGTTCGGCGCCAACAGACGCCATCGAGACGATGCGTGCACGGGGCTTGAAGCCGAGCTTTGCGCCAATTTCTTTCGTGCCGATCAGGACAGCCGCCGCGCCATCAACGATGCCGGACGACTTGCCGGCATGATGGATGTGGTTGATTTTCTCGACGTCCGGATATTTCTGCAGCGCGACCGCGTTAAAGCCGAAATTCTCGCCGAGCATCGCGAAGGATGGGGCAAGGGCGCCCAGCGCCTGCATGTTGGTGTCCGGGCGGATGGTTTCGTCGTGACCCAGAACATCGACGCCCATCACGTCCTTGACCGGCACGATCGACTTCTTGAAGCGGCCTTCCTTCCACGACTGCGCCGCGCGCTTGTGGCTCTCGACCGCATAGGCGTCGGCGTCGTCGCGCGTGAAGCCGTATTTTGTGGCGATGAGGTCCGCGGAAATGCCTTGCGGCACGAAATAGGTCTTGAACGCCACCGCGGGATCGACGGGCCACGCGCCGCCGTCTGAACCCATCGGCACGCGGCTCATCGATTCGATGCCGCCGCCGATCGTCAGGTCAGCCTCGCCAGCTTTGACCTTTGCCGCGGCGATGTTGATCGATTCGAGGCCCGATGCGCAGAACCGGTTCACCTGGATGCCCGCCGTCGTCTCGGCATAGCCGGCATTGAGAACCGCCGTGCGCGTGATGACCGCGCCCTGTTCGCCAACCGGCGAGACAACGCCCATCGCCACATCATCGACAAAGGCCGTATCGAGAGCGTTGCGATCGCGGATCGCCTCGAGAACCTGCGTTGCAAGCTGCACGGGCGTGATTTCATGCAGGCCGCCGTCCGATTTGCCTTTGCCACGGGGGGTCCGTACGGCGTCGTAGACATACGCTTCGGTCATCGGAACGCTTCCTTTCGATGGGATCCGCGAGAGGCTAGGCCCTCGCCATTAGAATGATCTACCTATTCCCGGCCCTCTCGCGGCGCAACATTGCTGCGCAGCCGCAGCAAAGGCCAATCACATGTGTCGTTCACAATGACTTTTCCGCAGCCGCAGAAAAATGCGCCAAGCCGCCAAGCGCAGGCTGCGCCAATCGCGCCTTAAACAAGCAGCTTTCCGGCCCGGCCCAACCAGATTTGCGCCGCCTCAGGCTGTTTCCAAGATGCGGTCCCGGGAAACGGCCGCCTTCTCCTCTTTTTCAGCAGTTGAAGCGATCAAAGGCCTGAACCGTTCGATCCGGTAAGGCACGACGTCGCCCGACATCAGCGATGCGGGGCGGAGGATTTCCCGCACGTGCACGCCAAGGAAGCTTTCGACAATCTCCGGATACGGGCTCCAGTACCACTCGACTTCGCGGATTGTGTAGACTTGTCCCTCGACCGGGAAAACGCCGCCAAAAGTGACCTCGCCATAGCTGCCTAACGTGCGCGTCGGCGGCTTGGCGTCTACACATACACACTTTACGCCCGGCTTTGCCCATGTCGTCATGGCCGATCTCGCGTTGGCTCAGCGACTTTGGCCTGACCAAGCTTGCCAATCCCCTAACCGTTTCTCACCCGCCGCCAAGCCCTTCTGGCAGCGCGAGCGGCGTGCGCGCAAAATCGGTATGGGTCGTAACGGAATGGCGGCTCGCTTGCCCCCGTTCGCCTTAATTTGCACGCTTTGCAATTAGGCAGCGCGGCTATTTGCCAGCGGCGGCCAAAGTGAGGAGCTCGCCAAAGCGCTTTGTCGCCAAGGGTCCCGGCTGGCGAACCTTGCGGTGCGCGTCCGTCACGGGCGCATTCCCCACGGCAATAAGCGCGACCATGCCAGCCCCATGATGGGGAAGGCATTTGACGCCATAAAGGCCATCCGCCGTCACGGTAAAGGTCACTGGCTTGTTGATCTGCCCTTTGAACGCTGGAACGCCCGCGGGCCAGACGCCTGTCATGGCCTCCCCATTGTGGCCCATATCGCCAACTTCAATCCGGACGGTGTCGCCGATATTGGCGCGCACAAAGTCGGGTTCGAAAGCGTTCAGCTTGCCGCCGGCCGCCTTCGTCTTCATGACAAGCACGTGTTCCGCAGCGAAAGCCGGCGCGGTCGCAAAAGCAAGGATCGCTGTTGCAAGCAACATTCTCATTTTAGGCTCCATTTGAACAATCACTGTGCTTCGCTTTACGCATTGGACCGCGCAGGAGATTAGCCGGTGCGACAACGCGAACGCCGCATATGCGGCTGCCCGCGTGACTTCGCCGCAGCAGCGCGCTACCGAACCTGCATCCCAGCCCGCCGGAGCCATCCTGTGAAGAGCAACGCTGCTATGGTCACCCTGCCCTCGTTGCGCGATGCGATGCGCGCTCAATATGTCGCCTCGGAAGAGATGATCGCAAAGCTGCTCCTCGCCGAAGCGGAAATCCAGCCGGAGCTGCGCCGCACAGCACAAGAAAAAGCCGCCGCCTTTGTCACCGCCGCGCGGGCCAATGCGGGGCGCTCGACGCTCGTTGACAAATTTCTCCAGCAATATGGTCTCTCGACCGCTGAGGGCGTGACGCTGATGCGGCTTGCCGAGGCGCTGCTGCGTACGCCGGACGCGGCAACCGCCGATGCGCTCATAAAAGATAAGGTCGAGGCGGGCGACTGGGCGGCGCACAAGGGACGGAGCCCCTTCCCGCTTGTCAACTTCTCGACACGAGCGCTGATGCTGACTGCCGCGTGGCTTGACGATGTCGAGGCAAAGGACCCGGCGCGGCGGCTTGTCAAGGCAACGAAGGACGTTCTTGACCGCGTCGGCGAGCCCGTCATTCGCGGCGCCGTCGCGCAGGCAATGAAAATCATGGGCGAACATTTCGTCCTTGGCGAGACGATCGGCGAAGCGCAGCGGCGCGGACGCGATTATGCTCGAAAAGGATACACATTCTCGTTCGACATGCTGGGCGAAGGCGCGCACACAGCCGCCGATGCGGAAAAATATTTCCATGACTACCAAACCGCTATCGGCGAAATAGCAAAGGACGCCAGCGCGGCGCGCCCGATCGACAATCCGGGCATTTCCGTCAAACTCTCCGCCTTGCACCCGCGTTACGAATACGCCAAGCGGACGCGCGTGTTGGACGAACTCGGCGCGCGGACACGCGCGCTGGCGATACAGGCGCGGGAAGCCAGTATTGGCTTCAACATCGACGCCGAAGAAACCGCGCGTCTCGATTTGTCGCTCGACCTGATCGAAGCGCTGATGCGCGACCCGAAGCTTGCCGGCTGGGACGGCTTTGGCGTTGTCGTGCAGGCTTATCAGCGGCGCGCAACCATCGTCATCGACTGGCTGGCGGCGCTGGCGCGCGATGCGGGGCGGCGCATCATGGTGCGGCTCGTCAAGGGCGCTTATTGGGATAGCGAGATCAAGCGCTCGCAAGTCATGGGTCTTGAAAGCTATCCGGTCTTCACGCGCAAGGTGCTGACGGATGTGTCGTATCAGGCCTGCGCGAAAAAGCTGTTCGCCAACGCCGATGTCATCTATCCGCAATTTGCAACGCACAATGCGCTGACCGCCGCACTCGTCCGCGAAATGGCGGGCGATGTCACCGAGTATGAACTCCAGCGCCTGCACGGCATGGGCGAAGCGCTGCACGACAGCCTGATCGCCGGCGGTGCCCGCTCGCGCATCTACGCGCCGGTTGGCGGACACAAGGAACTGCTCCCCTATCTCGTGCGGCGATTGCTCGAGAACGGCGCGAATTCTTCGTTTGTGAACCAGCTGTTCGATCCCGATCATTCAATCGACGAGATTGTCGCGGACCCGGTCGAAGAGGTGCGCGCGCTCGGCGTTGTGGCAAATCCTTCGATTCCTGCTCCGCGCGATCTCTTCGGCGGCGCGCGTCTCGCAGCGCAAGGCTATGACGATAGCGAACCAGAAGTCGCCGAGCAGCTTCAGTGCGCCGTTGGCGCCGTCTTTGAAAGTGGCGCTGTCTATGGGCCGCTCCTCGACGGCGAGGCCGACAAGGGCCCCGCTGTCAATTCGGTAAACCCGTCGCATACGGATGAGCGCATCGGCGCGGTGCGCGTTGCCAGCGGCTTTGACGTCAGCCTTGCGTGTGACAAGGCCGCCGCCGCTGCGCCGGCATGGGCGGCCACGCCGGCAACGCGGCGCGCCGAAATTCTGCGCCTCGCCGCTGGAATGCTGGAGGCGCGCGCCGGGCGCTTTATGCGCCTTGCCGTCCGCGAAGCCGGCAAGACCATTCCGGATGCGATCGCCGAAGTGCGCGAGGCGATCGATTTCCTGCGCTACTATGCTGACGAAGCAATGCGGCTTGAGGGCGAGCCACTCGGCGTTGTCGCGTGCATCAGCCCGTGGAATTTTCCGCTGGCAATATTTCTTGGCCAGACTTCCGCCGCCCTCGCCGCCGGCAATGCCGTCATCGCCAAACCTGCCGAACAAACGCCTGTCATCGCGTATGAAGCCGTTGCATTGCTGCATGAGGCGGGCGTTCCGCGCGGCGCGTTGCAATTCCTGCCCGGCGACGGCCCCAGTGTTGGCGCGCCGCTTGTCGCCAATCGCCACGTCAACGGCGTCGTGTTCACGGGGTCAACCGAAGTCGCGCAGGCGATCAACAAAACACTTGCGGCTGCCGGGAAATGGGATGCAGCGCTGATCGCGGAAACCGGCGGCATCAATGCGATGATTGTCGACTCAACGGCGCTGCTAGAACAGGCAGTGCGCGATGCCGCAGCGTCGGCCTTCCAGAGCGCTGGCCAGCGCTGCTCAGCGTGCCGGGTTGTCTGTGTGCAGGACGATGTTGCTGACCGATTCAATGAGATGCTGGCCGGCGCGGTTGCCGAGCTTGTGGTCGGCGATCCCGCCTTGCTGGCAACCGATATTGGCCCGGTCATCGATGAGGACGCACGCGAAGGAATCGCCGCCTATATCGATGATCTGCGACAGCGCGGCCGCGTCATTGCCGAAGCGGCGTTGCCGATTGGCGCGGTAAACGGCGCTTTCGTGCGGCCGATTGCGGTTGAGCTTCCCTCGCTTGGCGATCTGACGCGCGAGGTTTTTGGTCCCGTACTGCACATCGTTCGCTTCCCGGCGGGTGCGATCGATCAGGTCGTCTCCGACATTAATGCGCTTGGCTATGGACTAACGCTCGGCCTTCACACCCGCATTGACGAAACCATGCATGCGGTCGTCGCGCGCGCGCGCGTCGGCAATCTTTATGTCAACCGCAACCAGATTGGCGCGGTCGTCGGCGTGCAGCCCTTTGGCGGCGACGGCCTTTCCGGCACTGGCCCGAAGGCCGGCGGGCCGCATTATCTGCCGGCCTTGCAAAAGCGCGCAGCACCGTCGGGCGCCGGCGAGATTTCGATCAGCGCATCGGCGCCGATGCCGCTGTTCGATCAGCATCTGCGGCGCGCAACCGCCGCCTTTGATCGCTGGAACGCCGCGCCAAACCGCCGCGAAACGCTTGTGCGCGCGGCAGCGAATGCGCGCGATGAAGCGGCCGATGTATTCCGTCTGGCAACGTCCTTGAGCGGCGAGCGATTTGACGCCGTGATTGAATTGCCGGGCCCGACCGGCGAATCCAATACCCTGCGGCTGAAAGGCCGCGGCATTGTCTTGTGCCTCGGCGGCGGGTCGGACGCCGCGAACCGGCGCCAGATCGCGCTGGCGTTGGCGTCTGGAAACGCGATAATCTGCGCACAGGCGCTTGCTGAGAAGATTGACCGTGCGCTCCGCGCCGCCGGCGCGCCGGAGCATCTCATCGTTTCGCTGCCGGCCGCCAGCGCGATCAATGAAGGCGCGCTGCTCGACGACCGCGTGCGCGCGGTCGTATTTGACGGCTCCGCGCCTGCGCGCCGCGCGATTGCCATGGTCCTGAGCCGCCGGACGGGCCCCATCGCGCCCTTGCTCTCCAGCGTCGACGATCCGGCGCGCTATGCGGCCGAGCGCACCTTGACGATCAACACAACTGCGGCCGGCGGTGATGTCCGGCTTTTGTCGCTCACGGAATAAGGTTAATTTGACAGACGCAGCCGCAATTCGCCGCAGCGGCGGGGCCGTTCGCCGCATCGCGGTTGAACCGGCGCGCCGAGGAGGCGATGGGCTTGCAGAACATTGACCGGAATTTCATGGCGGCAATCGACATAGCATCCGGCGACCGCGGTCCCTTTATTGCGGCGCAAACGCCGGCAAGCCGGGCGATGAACTGGTTCTTTGCCGAAAAAGAGCGGGTGTTCTGGTTCCTGCAGATTTCCGGCTGGCTTGGCTTTTTTCTCTTCCATGTCCTCGCTGTGTCGTCTCTCGTTGCCGGGTGGACACCGCAATCGGTTGCCTATTCGATCGCCATGTCGATCGTCGGCCTGCTAACGACGTCGATTGTCTTGCGGCCGATTTATCGCTTCGCCCGACGCCAGCATCCGGCGATGCTGCTCCTCATCGCGATCTCGACGACGGCGGCGGCAACCGTCGCCATGTCGCTCGCGAAGCTGCAAACCTTCATCCTCATCTTCGGCGAGGAATGGATTGTCAGCCGCGGGGCCGACCTTGGCACCATGAATTTCCTGATGCTGATCCGGCCCGATTTGCCGCCGAATTTTTTCCTTCTCATGTCTTGGGGCGGCTTTTATTTTGGCATCAATTATTACCTCAAGCTGCGCGACGAATCCGAGCGCGCGTTGATGTCAGCGCGTCTTGCCGATCAGGCGCAGCTGAAAATGCTGCGCTATCAGCTCAACCCGCATTTTCTCTTCAACACGCTGAATGCCATCTCGACGCTGGTTCTCGAAAAGGACGGACGGCAAGCGAACCAGATGCTGACAAAGCTGTCGGCCTTCCTGCGCTATTCGCTCGACAGCGACCCGTTGCAGAAAACGACACTGGCTGAAGAATTGCGCGCGCTGCAGCTTTATCTCGACATTGAGAAGACGCGCTTTGCCGACCGGCTGAAGATCACGCTCGACATTGACGACGATGTGCTCGACGCGCGCGTGCCGTCTCTCATCCTGCAGCCGGCGATCGAGAACGCCATTAAATACGCAATTGCGCAGATGGAAGCCGGCGGCGAGATCAGCATTGTCGCCAAGCGCGACGGCGCCGCGCTTAAACTTCAGGTTTGCGACAACGGACCATCGGCGCCGGTCAATCCGGAAGCGCTGCTTGCCGACGCCAAGACCGGCGTCGGCCTTGTCAACATGCGCGAGCGGCTCGCGCATTTGTATGGCGCGCGACAATCGTTCACGCTGTCGCGCCTTGAGCCCGCGGGTCTGTGCGTCACCATGCGCCTGCCGTTTGAAACCATACCGCAACTCCAGGGGGCCCCATGATGGACGACCAGAAAATCCGCGTCATGCTTGTCGATGACGAGCCGCTCGCGATCCGCGGGCTCAGGCTGCGCCTGCAGGAATTCCCTGAAGTCGACATCATCGGCGAGTGTGCGAACGGGCGCGAGGCGGTGAAGGAAATCAAGGCGCACTCGCCCGATCTCGTTTTTCTCGACATCCAGATGCCGGGCCTCGACGGCTTTGGCGTCGTGCGCGCGCTGATCGGCGCGCCGGCGCCGCTGATCGTCTTCGTCACGGCCTACGACAAATACGCAATCGATGCGTTTGAGGCGAACGCGCTCGATTATCTCGTCAAGCCGGTCGAGGAGGAGCGGCTCAAGGACGCCGTTCATCGCGCCCGCGACGCGATCAAGACGCGCGCCGCCGCAAGCCGCGAGTCACGCCTTGTCGAGCTTCTCGCTTCGCTCAGCGATGAAGACCGCGATCAGATCAAGGAATTGATCCAGGACCCCGCATGGACCGCCAAGGACCGGTATTCCGAGCGATTGTCGTTCAAGGACGGGTCGAAAGTCGTGATGCTGAACGCGGACGATATAGACTGGATCGATGCGGCTGGCGATTACATGTGCATCAACGCCTGCGGGAAGACGCATATCATCCGCGAGACCATGAAAACGCTGCAGCAGCGCCTCGACCCGGCGCGCTTCCAGCGCATTCATCGCTCTGCAATCGTCAATGTGAAGAAAGTGAAGGAGCTGCATCCGCATTCGAACGGCGAATATTTCGTCATTCTCGAAAACGGGTCGGAGCTGAAACTGTCGCGCTCATACAAGGACGTCGTCGCGCGATTTATCTAGAAGCCCGGCGGCCGCTCGCTCGCGACGCCCAGCGACGCCTCGAGTGCGCGTCCCAGCGCAATGATCTTTCCTTCTTCGAACAGATTGGCCCAGAGGCTGACCCCGCGCGGGGTGCGGAATGTTTCTGCAGTTGCCTTCGCAGGCTCATCGAACAACGTACGCGTTGCGGTTTGCGCAAAGCCCGCGCGCAAGGCGAGCTGCGGATGGCCCGTAACATTCGTTGCGAGCAGCGCATCGCCCGCATAATGCGGTCCGATCAGTGCGTCGAAGCCCTCGAAGGCTTTTGCAATGGCCTCCATCGCGCGGCGGCGCAGACGGTCGATCTGCACATAGTCCGCAGCCGGAAAGAAGCGCGCCTGGCGCCAGCCATTGGGCCAGGCCTCATCGTCCTGCCAGGACAATTCATCGTCGCGGTTCGAAAATGTCAGGTCGGAGAATGCCGCAGCCGCCTCAACTGTGACAATCTGCGCCAGCGGCCCGAAGTCGAACTCCGGCCACGCGAATTCCTTCACTGTGCAGCCAAGCCCCTTCAACGCGGCCAGCGCCGCGCGGTCGGCGTCGTCGCCCTGTTCGAACCATTGCGGGACATAGCCAACCGTCATCGCCTTGAAGTCCGCCTTGCCGTCATAGGTAAAGCCGATGCGCGCCGTTGCCGGATCGTCGGCGTCATAGCCATTGATCCCGGCAAGGACG
Source organism: Parvularculaceae bacterium (assembly GCA_046154725.1). Taxonomy (GTDB): domain Bacteria; phylum Pseudomonadota; class Alphaproteobacteria; order Caulobacterales; family Parvularculaceae; genus Amphiplicatus. Next base: position 16,475 of record JBJXFO010000127.1, read on the forward strand.
ATTGCCGTATCCTCAACAGACCGGCAGAGGGCGCCAACCTTGTCGAGCGACCAGCATAGCGCCATGAAGCCCGCGCGGCTGACGCGCCCGAAAGTCGGTCGCAAGCCGGCGACGCCGCAGCGCTCGGCCGGCGAGACGATCGAGCCAAGCGTCTCGGTGCCAATTGCGAAGGCGCAAAGGCTGGCCGCGGTCGCCGACGCCGACCCGGCGCTCGATCCGCTTGACCCCTCGGCCGGATTCCACGGGTTCTTTGTGACGCCGCCGAACCAGCGATCGCCATAAGCAATCGCGCCGACCGCCGTCTTGCCGAGAAGGATCGCACCGGCATTCCTCAGCTTGCGGACGACTTCGGCGTCCGCTGCGGGAATGCGCGATTGATAGGGCTCTGCGCCCCATGTCGTCAAAATATCCTTGGTGCCGGCAAGGTCCTTGAGCGCGTAGGGAATGCCGTGCAGCGGGCCATGGTCGCGCCCGTCGGCAAGGTCCTTGTCAGCCTCGCCGGCTTCCTTGCGCGCAAGGTCGGCCGTCACCGTGATGAAGGCCGAGAGATTTGGATCGAACGCCGCAATGCGCGCGAGGTAAATCTCGGTCAGCCGCGCCGACGTCAGCGCACCCGATCTGATCCACGCGCCTTATTGCGCCACGCTTGCAAATGCAATTGACGCATCGTCGCCAGGCAACCCTGACGAAGTGTCGCCGGCGAGCGTCAGGATGTTCTTTTGCGATTTCACCGACCGCCGCGGCAATTTCGGGTCGAAGACGAGCGCTGGCGGTTCGCTGTTCTCGAAAGTGACGCTCCGCACTTTCGCAATCGTCTCAAGCGTCGATTGCAGCCCCTCGAGCATCATCGCGCGTTCGGCTTGCGTGAAATTGAGACCCGCCACTTTCTCGGCCTCGGCGACCACTTTTTCAGTGAGCGCAACACCTGAGGTTCGCGAGGCCGGGGCTGCCGTTGCTTTCTTGCCTGGGGGGCCGCCATCTTTCGAGCACGCGCCAAGCGCGCCAGCGCTCGCGAGCGCGCCTCCGGCGACAACGCCCTTCAACAAATCGCGGCGCGATGCGGTCATAAAGCCCCCCCTCGTAAAAATCGACGCGGAGCATGATGGCGGGCGCCAGTCTTGGCAAGCGGGGCGGCAAGCCGCCAATTGACGGCGGGCCTGCCTCCTCTAAAACGCTTTGAAACCTTGCGAGATTTGCGATGAATGATGATTTTTACGCGCGCGTTGACGAAACGATCGCGTCGATCCGCGACCAGGGCCTTGAAAAAGTCGAACGCGAAATTCTGTCGGCGCAAGGACCCGAGATCGATGTGCTGCATAAGGGCAAGCGCGTTCGCGTCCTGAATTTCTGCGCCAACAATTATCTCGGCCTTGCCGATCATCCCGAGATCGTGAAGGCGGCGCAGGAGACCATGGACGCCTTCGGCTTCGGCATGGCGTCGGTGCGGTTCATCTGTGGGACGACCGATCTTCACCGCAAGGTCGAACGGGAGATCGCGGATTATCTCGGTTATGAGGATTCAATTCTGTTCGCCGCGTGCTTTGACGCCAATGGCGGCGTGTTCGAGCCGCTGCTGGAAGCCGAAGACGCGATCATATCGGACGCGCTCAATCACGCCTCGATCATCGATGGCGTGCGGCTCTCTAAAGCCAAGCGCTATCGCTTTGCGAACTCGGATATGGCCGATCTTGAAGCGCAATTGAAACAGGCGGCCAGCGACGGCGCGCGCACGAAGCTGATTGTCACTGACGGCGTTTTCTCGATGGACGGTTATATCGCCAAGCTGGGGGAGATTTGCGACCTTGCGCA
>JBJXFO010000021.1:0-43761 GCA_046154725.1 Parvularculaceae bacterium
AGCGGCGTCGACCCGATCGCCGACAGGGCGGACTCGTGGAAGTGCATGTCAGTCTCCTGCGCGCACCATAGCGCGTTCGCGCTATGCCTCAACTCGCCATGACGGAGGGCGAATTAATCTGACGTCCCATTGAGGAAGTCTGGGAGGCAGTCTGGCGAGGCAGGGCGGCGCAAGGCTCAGGCCCGGACGAGCGAGACCTGCATGACGTCGGTCGTGCGGGCGCGGAAACCCGCTTCACAATAGCTGAGATAGAACCGCCAGAGTTTCTTGAAACGATCGTCAAAGCCCATATGCAAGATGTCGCCCCAGGCGGCGAGGAAGCGCCGATGCCATTCCGAAAGGGTGCGCGCGTAGTCGTCGCCAAAAGCGCTTGCGCCCGCCCAATGGAGGCCCGCCCCCTCAATTTCGCGCTTGAGCACCGTCGGCGACGGCAGCATCCCGCCCGGAAAGACATATTGCTGAATAAAGTCGGAGCTTTTCGAGTAATGATCAAAGAAGCGATCGGCGATCGTGATAATCTGCAAGCCGGCTTGCCCGCCCGGTTTCAGCAACTCGCGCACCTTGCCGAAATACGTCGGCCAATATTCCCGCCCAACGGCCTCGAACATCTCGATCGAGGCGACTTTGTCGTAAGCGCCGCTCGCGTCGCGGTAATCCATGAGTTTGAAAGTCACGCGCTCGCTCAGCCCTTCGCGAAAAATGCGCGCTTGCGCATAGTCGAGCTGCGAGGGCGAAATCGTCAGGCCCGTCACCGTCGCTCCAACTTCCTTGGCGGCGAACTCGGCAAAGCCGCCCCAGCCGGACCCGATCTCGAGGACGCTCTCGCCGGGCTTCAGATTGATCGACTGCGCGAGCGTCAAATATTTGTTGCGTTGCGCGGCGGCAAGGTCCGTTCCCGAGTGCGAAAAACGTGCAGAGGAATACGTCATTGTCCCGTCGAGCCATTTTTCGTAGAACGAATTGCCGAGATCGTAATGCGCCATGATGTTGCGCTTTGAGCCGTTCTTCGTGTTGCGGTTTAACTGGTGGCGCAGGCGCATGAATAAGCGGACGACCGGCGTTGCCGTCAGCGCCTCGTGGACATAATCGGCGTTTTTGGCAAACACATAGAGGACCGTTGTGAGGTCGGGCGAATCCCAGTGTCCATCCGCGAATGTTTCAAAGAAGCCGACGCCGCCGCCGAGGACCGAGCGCCGCGCGAATGCATAATTTTTGACTTCAATGATGCCGACGGCATCCGGCTCAAGCTGCCCGGAGAATTTCAGCTTGCGTCCGTCCGGCAGCACGAACACCAGCGCGCCATAGCGAATGCGCGCCGCCATGTTGGCCCCGAGGCGAAAAAAGAGCGGCGCGCCGGCGAGCGCCTGTTCCCGGTTCGCGGCTGTCACTTCCAGCGCGTCCGCCACATCAGGCTTTATCGAAACCATCGTAATCTATCCTATCAACTGCGGGGATGTATTCAAAGGCTCGGCGCGCGCATCTCATCATAGGCGGCGAGGGCGCGTTTGCGGGTGTCGCCGAGGTCGGCAATGGGGGCTGGGTACGTGGCGCCAAGATGAACCCCGGCTTGCCGCAACGTGGCTGGCGGCGCAGCCCACGGCTGATGAATGACCTCGTCTGGAAGGCTCGCGATTTCCGGCACATAGCGCCGCACATAAGCGCCATCGGGGTCGAATTTCTCTCCCTGTGTCACCGGGTTGAATATGCGAAAGTAAGGCGCAGCGTCAGCGCCGGAGCCTGCAACCCATTGCCAGCTTGCAGCATTGCTCGCGGGGTCGGCATCAACCAGCGTGTCCCAGAACCAGCGCTCGCCCTTGCGCCAGTCGATCAGCAGATTCTTGCAGAGAAAGCTCGCGGCAATCATCCGCACACGATTGTGCATCCAGCCCGTGCGCCACAACTCCCGCATGCCGGCGTCAACGATCGGCACGCCAGTCTGACCGCGCGTCCATGCATCGAAGCCATTGTCGTCTTCGCGCCACGGGAAAGCCTTGAACTCCTGGCGCAGCGGTTGCGTCGCCATCTGCGCATTGAAATAAAGGAGATGATACGAAAACTCGCGCCAGGCGATCTCCGACAGGAACTTCAAGCCTTCGCCTTCGGGAATATGCCGCGCGGCCATAGCAGCCGTCGCCGCGTTCCAGATCTGCACGGGGCTGATCATGCCGACAGCAAGATATGGCGACAAACGAGAAGTGCCGCGAAGGTCAGGACGATTTCGATCTTCGCCATAGGTATGGACAGGCTTGGCAAGAAAGCGGTCGAGCGCGGCATGCGCGGCGGCTTCGGTGACAGGCCAGATGTCATCGAATTCGCGCGCCCAGTTCGGTCGCGACGGGAGTAAATCAAGATCGCTAAGGGCTTCAGTTTGAAATGTAACGGATGGGGCGGGAGATTTTTTCTGCGGCGCCTCCGCTGCGAGCCGGTCCGGCCCAAGCAACCGCAAGGCGTTCCAGAACGGCGTAAAGACGCGATAGGGCCCGCCGGTTTTCGTCTTGACGTCCCAAGGCTCGCGCAACAAGGATCCGTTGAAAGATTGCGCTTCGATGCCTTGCGCGGCGAACGCCGCCTTGGTTTCCTTGTCTTGCTCGACCTCGGCGCCTGCATAGCGGCGATTCCAGAAAATCGCCCTCGCGCCTGATTGGCGCGCCAGTTCCAGGACCATCGCCGAGGCGTCGCCGCGGCGCAGCACCAGCGGCACGCCAATTACGCCAAGACGTTCCCCAAGCGCCAACAAAGCATGATGCAGAAACCAGCGTTGAGCCCCGCCAGCGCCAAGCGGGCTTTTCTCGTCGTAAACAAATACGGCGATCACCGGACGGCCGGTCGCAATTGCTGCGCACAACGCCGGGTTGTCGCCGACCCTCAGGTCTCGGCGAAACCAGACGATGGCTGGCGCAGCATAGGCGAGATTATTGCTCACAAGGTGCTATACGGCGCTTGCCGACAGCCGGATGTAGACCGGCCGGCGGGTTGGCCGTATTCTGTTCACGTAAGCGTGTAAGGGGGCATCGTCCATGTCGGCTGAATCGGTACTTTCGATCCTCGGGCTCGGAGAGCTCCTGGCGACGGATTTTCTTGCAGTTCAGCTAGTGATCCTCGCCGCGACCGTTGCCGCATTCGTTTTCTCACTGGCGCTGATGGTCGTCTCCGGCCGGTCCGCTGTGGCGTCGCGGCGCGCCCGCGCGGAAGCCGAAGGACTGCTGCGGTCGGCTCAGGACTTCGCCGTCGAAGCGCGCCAACTCGCTGCAAAGTTTGACCGCAGCGCCGATAAGACGCTAGCGAATGCGCCTCAGAAGACCGCGCAATCCAATTCCTCGACCCGCGTCAGCGCGCGCGAGACGACACCGGAAGCGGAAATCGAGATCATGACGTTAAAGGAGCAGGATCGTGCCGCGCGCAATCTTGAAGCCGCCAAGGAAGCGGCCAGCGTGCCAAGCAAATTGCTCGGCGGCTTCAGACCGCGCCGGCGCTAAAGCACGCCAACGGTCAGACAATCGTGGACATGGAGGAGGCCGACAGGCTTCCCCGCCTCGACAACAAACACTGCCGTAATCTTGTCGCGCGACAGGAGCGAAAGCGCGTCGCCAGCAAGCGTCTCGGGCGCAACCGTCTTTGGCGACCGGCTCATAATGTCCCTGACAGGCGCTTCCGCTCCGACTTTGCCAAAGGCGCGCCGCAAATCGCCGTCAGTAAAAATCCCCGTGAGGTTGCCGCGTCCGTCGACAATTCCGACGCAGCCAAAGCCGCCAGCCGTCATCGCCGCAACGGCTTGTGCGATTGTCGCCGTCTCGAACGCCAGGGGCAGTCTTTCTGGCCCGTGCATCAGACCGGCGACACGCCGCAGCGCCGACCCCAGATTGCCGCGCGGATGAAAGCCGTGAAAATCGTCGGCGGTAAAGCCCTTGTCCCGGAGCAGCGCGACAGCAAGCGCATCGCCTAACGCCATCATCATGGTCGTTGAGGTCGTCGGCGCGCGCGTTTCGCCGCAGGCTTCTGTTGCTTCCGGCAAAATTATTGGCGCGTCGGCCGCCTTTGCGAGCGCCGAGAACCGGCCAGCCGTGATCGCGGCAACGCGAATCCCGAACCGCCGCGCATAGCCGAGAATGTCGCTCAATTCCGGCGTTTCGCCTGACTTTGACAAGGCGAGTATGCAATCTTCGCGCGCGATGATGCCGAGATCGCCGTGGCTGGCTTCGCCCGGGTGCACAAAAATCGCCGGCGCGCCCGTGGATGAAAGCGTCGAAGCGATTTTGCGCGCGACGAGACCGGACTTGCCCATGCCCGTCGCAACAATCTTTCCGGTAGTCGCGCCAAGCAGCGCGACTGCGCGATCAAAATCCTCACCCAGACCGGCTTTCAGCGCCTGAAGCCCCTGAATTTCAAGGGTGAGAACAGCGTGCGCGACATCGAGGTGATTGCTCATGGAACCTGGCTGGCGAGCCTTGGCTTTCTGCCCGCTCCGGGCCATTTACGGCGGATCGGGCGGCAAACGCCAGAGGAGCAAACATGACGCCGCTAGCAACTATCGAAATCTACACAGGCAAGCGCAAGATTGCCATCGGCAACCGCCTGCCGCTGACAATCATCGCCGGGCCTTGCGCGCTCGAAAGCCGTCAGCACGCGCTCGAATGCGCGTCCGCGCTCAAGGAGATCGCCGACCGCCTGGGCATCGGCCTCATTTACAAGACCTCGTTTGACAAGGCCAACCGAACGAGTGCGTCGGCGACGCGGGGAATTGGCCTCGTGGAGGCGCTCCCGATTTTTGCAGAGATCCGGGAAACGACCGGCTTGCCGGTGCTGACCGACGTGCACGAGCGCGAGCACTGTGCGCCCGCAGCTCAAGCGGTCGAAATCCTTCAGATTCCGGCCTTCCTGTGCCGCCAGACAGACTTGCTTGTCGCTGCGGCCCTTACAGGTAAAATCATCAATGTGAAGAAGGGCCAATTCCTTGCGCCCTGGGATATGAAGAACGTCGTCTCGAAAATCACCGGCGCCGGCAACGCGCATGTGCTCGTCACCGAACGCGGCGCCAGTTTTGGCTACAACACGCTCGTGTCGGATTTCCGAAGCATTCCGATCATGGCGCGCGAAACGGGCGCGCCGGTCGTGTTCGATGCAACCCACTCTGTTCAACAACCTGGAGGACAGGGGACATCGTCCGGCGGTCAGCGGGAATTCGTGCCAACGCTTGCCCGCGCGGCGGTCGCGGTGGGGGTGGCGGCAGTCTTCGCCGAAACGCACCCCGACCCTGACAAGGCGCCATCAGACGGGGCGAACATGATCCCGATGCGGCAATTCGAGGCATTCGTGCGAGATTTGTTGGCGTTAGACGGCGTCGCGAAAGCGCGGTCGAATTTACACGGGTACGCGGAATAGGCGTTCGTGGCGGATGGGGTGGGATTTGAACCCACGAGACCCTTTCGAGCCTGCCGGTTTTCAAGACCGGTGCCTTCAACCACTCGGCCACCCATCCAACGCCCTTTTCAGGGAGCCGGGACCATAGTGGCGGGATGCCAAATGGCAAGACTTGCGTTGGGGGAACAAGGTATTCTTGTGGCCCGAATTCGTCACCGGGAACACGTTGCAGTAATGCGCGAAACTCCGCATATCGAGGCGCTATGAAGCCTTTTCTTTCCCGCTTCGCGGTCCTGTATGTCGCTGGCAGCGTCGGTGTCGTAGCGCTCTTATCTGCCTGTTCGACGAACCGTCTTCCTGAGGCGCCAAAATCAGTCGGCGCGCCGGTCAAAGCAAACCCGCATTACAAGGTCGGTGCGCCGTATAAAATTGACGGCCGCTGGTATGTCCCCAGGGTCGATCCCGCTTATGAAGAAGTTGGCGTCGCCTCGTGGTATGGCGACGCGTTCCACGGCAAACTGACCGCTAACGGCGAAATTTTCGACAAGCGGCGGATTTCGGCGGCGCATAAAACGCTGCCCATGCCGACAGTTGTGGAAGTTGAGAACCTCGAAAACGGCCGCCGCCTCGTTGTGCGGGTGAACGACCGCGGGCCGTTTGTTGGTGACCGGGTCATCGACCTCTCTCACGCATCCGCCGACGCGCTTGGCTTTACTGCGCAAGGAACAGCAAGGGTACGCGTGCGCTACCTTGCGGAAGCAAATCTTGCCGACCTTGCGCCGTTGCCTGGCGCGGGAGCGCCCGTTTTCGCCAGCGCACCCGGGCGCCGGGCGGTGACGGCGACGCAAGCGGCAGAGCCGCTAGCAGACCCGCTCGCAGGTCTGATTGCTGAGGCGACCGGCGGACCGACAGCACCTTCGCAGCCTTCCAGTTTTTGGGTTGAAGTCGCAGAAGTGGAAGACCTGACCGAATTGAACGAGATGCGCCTTTACATTCCGGGTGAGGGCGCGATCGCCCTTCACACAAAGGCGAGCGGCGGACGAACGCTTCAAAGCCTTCGTCTTGGACCGTTTATCAGCGAAGCGATGGCCGGCGCGTCGCTGTCTCGAGCGTTGGCCGCTGGCTTTGCCAAGGCGCGGATTATTCGCGGCGCCGGACAATAAATTTTGGAGTGTATGCTGTGACGCATGAGACAAAAGGGATAGCGATGAGGTTTTCGAAGTTGGCGATCGCTGCCGTGACCGGCGCGGCGATTTCATTAAGTTTGGCGTTGGCGGAAGTAACCACAAAAGCGCCGCATGCCATCATCATGGATTACGAGACTGGCGCCGTTTTGTTTGAGAAAGACGCAGACCGCCCCGTTGCGCCCGCCTCAATGAGCAAACTGATGACGGCCGCCATTGTCTTTGAGCGCCTGAAAAACGGCCAGTTGAAGCTTACGGATGAATTTCCGGTCTCGGAAAAAGCGTGGCGCATGGAAGGGTCCAAAATGTGGACCCGTGTCGATACAAAAATTCCGCTAGAAGCGCTTTTGAACGGCGTCATCGTGCAATCTGGCAATGACGCGTGTGTTGTCATCGCTGAGGGCATCGCAGGCAGTGAAGAAGCCTTTGCCGATCTCATGACCAAGAAGGCGCGCGAATGGGGAATGTCGAATTCGACTTTCGCGAACTCGACGGGTTGGCCGGATGAAAACCACAAGATGTCGACGCGCGATCTCGCGACGCTTGCCCGGAAGATCATCAAGGAATTTCCGGAGTACTATGCATACTATGCGAAACGAGATTTTACCTGGGAGAAAATCCGCCAGCCAAACCGTAACCCGCTGCTTTTTTCCTTTAAGGGCGCGGATGGTCTGAAAACAGGGCATACGGAGGAATCCGGTTATGGGCTTGTTGGCTCGGCGGTCATAAGCGGCGACCGGCGCATCATCGTCGTGAACGGCCTCGGGTCGGAGAAGGAGCGCGGCGCAGAAACCGAGCGAATGATGCGCGTCGCCTTCAATGATTTCTCTAAACGCACGCTTTATGAAAAAGGGGCGATTGCGGGCGATGCCCTCGTTTTTGCGGGCGTCGAGGCAACAGCGCCGCTCGTCACCGCCGAGGCGATCTCGATGATCGTCAGCCGCGCTGACGCCAATCGCGTCACCGCCAAGGTCCTCTATGAGGGGCCGGTTGAGGCGCCGATCGAAGAAGGCCAACAGATCGGCATTCTGCGTGTTTCATCAGGCGATGCGGAAGCGCGCGAGTTTCCCCTTTATGCCGGTAAAGCGGTGAAGTCGGTGGGGCCGGTTGGCCGCATCGGCCTTGCAGCGAAATCTTTGTTTGGAAAGCCCGAGGCGCCAACGCCAGCGACACAGTTACCGTAGCCGGAATATCACGAATGAAACGCACCTGCATTGGCTTCTTTATAAGTGTCGAGGGGGCCGATGGCGTCGGAAAATCGAGCCAGGTTAGGCGATTAGCGGAGTATTTGCGCTCGCGTGGCAGCGACGTCGTCGTGACGCGCGAGCCCGGCGGCGGCGGGGAGGGCGCCGAGGCAATACGCGCGCTCCTGTTGAACGGCGATGCTGAACGATGGACCCCGATGGCCGAAGCGCTGATGATGTTTGCAGCGCGCGCTGAGCATCTCGATCGCGTAATCAGGCCGGCCCTCGTCGCCGGGAAGACTGTCGTCACCGACCGGTTTGCGGACTCGAGCATGGCATATCAGGGGATGGCCGGGGGCGTTGGCGAGGCGCGCATTCGCGCGCTGAACGCCCTCGTTGTCGGGCAGGACGAACCCGACCTGACGCTGATCCTCGATGCGCCGGCGCAAGTCGGTTTGGCGCGAGCCGAGCGCCGCAGTCAAGGCGAGGGCCGCTTCGAATCGAAGGGCGCTGATTATCAGGCAAAAGTCCGCTCAGCCTTTTTAAGCATCGCGTCAGATAACCCACTCCGCTGCGTGGTAATCGACGCGTCACCAGATGAAAACGCAGTATGGCGGTCGGTTGCTCAAAGCGTTGACGCCGCGCTTCAGAGCCGCTGATGAGCAACGCCCCGATCTTTCCAGCGCCGCACACGCGCCTCGACTTTCTGCATCAGTCTGGGCTGGAGGCAGAGCTTTCAAGGGCGCTGAACCAGGGCGCCCTGGCGAACGGGTGGCTCATCACCGGGGCCAAGGGGATCGGCAAGTCGACGCTTGCATACAAACTCGCGCGATCGCTGTTGCACGACCCCGTTTCGCCGACGCTAGAGTCCCCAGCCGGCTCTCGCGCGGCGTCCCTGATCGCTGCGCGGGCCCATCCCGACCTCTTTGTCGCAGAGCGCATCTTCGATGAAAAGAAAGAGCGATACGCGGCTGAAATATCGGTCGAGACGATGCGAGATCTCACGCACTTTCTAAATCACACTCCATCAATGGGGGGCTGGCGCGTCGCCATCATCGACACCGCAGATGACCTCAATCGCAGTTCCGCCAACGCGCTTCTGAAAGCGCTCGAAGAGCCGCCGCCGCGAACGGCCCTGTTTTTGCTGTCTGCGGCGCCCGGCCGGCTGCTGGCGACGATTAGATCGCGCTGCCGCCGTATCGCCATACGTCCATATTCCGATGAGGTTGTCGCGACATTTCTCGAAAGGGAAAGTTCCATGCGGGGACCTGACGCGATGAGAATAGCCAAGGTTGCTGAAGGCCGTCCAGGATTTGCGTTGAGGCTGGCGGCAGGCGATGGCCCCGAAGCGCTCAACGCGGTCGATGAATTTTTGAGCGCCAAAGATGCGGGCGGCGTTGCGGCGCGTTTATCCCAAAAGAACGCAGACGGGGTCTGGCTGCTGTTTCAGGAGATGATCCTACGACGCATTGACGCCGCTGCACTGGCGGCAGCTAAAGAGGCTGATGCGCGGGCAGGGGATTTAGTGAGGCTGCGAGAGACTGTGGGCACGCTCTTTACGCGCGGGGATGCGCTCAATCTTGACCGGCTTCAAATTGTTCTTGCGGCGGCACGCGTCATAGCAACAGCGCCGCGCGCTATCGGCTGACAAATGCTCGTCGACAGCCACGTAAACCTCCACCACGAGAAATTCTCCGGCGATGTCGACGCCGTGATTGCCCGCGCACACTCGGCGGGTGTGTCCGCCATGTTAACGATCTCCGACAAAATAGCCTCTACCGGCGCAATCAAGGCGATTGCCGATTTGCATCCAAACATCTGGCGAACAGTCGGCGCGCATCCCCATTACGCGGCGGACCACAAGGACGTCACAGCGGAATCGATTATCCAGCTTGCACAAGACCGGAAAGTCGTCGGGATCGGCGAATGCGGGCTCGATTTTCACTACGGGTTTTCGCCCGCTGACGACCAGGAACGGCTTTTTGCCGCGCACATCGAGGCGGCGCAGGAAACGGGATTGCCGCTTGTCATTCATACGCGGGAAGCAGACAGCCTGACACAGCGCATGCTCGAAAAGGCGCTTGCGCGCCGATCGTTTACGCCGCTGCTGCACTGCTACACGAGCAGCCTGAGACTTGCCGAAAGCGTTATGGAAATGGGCGGTTATATCTCGTTTTCCGGTATCATTACGTTCAAAAACGCTGACGCCGTGCGCACTGTTGCGAGCCAAATGCCCCACGATCGGATCATAGTTGAGACCGACTGCCCCTATCTCGCGCCGGTCCCGCATCGGGGTCGCCGCTGCGAGCCCTCGGATGTCGCGCACGTTGCCGATAAGCTTGCTGAAATCCTCAATCTTTCGCGCGCCGCCACGGACACCGTCACGACGGAGAATTTTTTTCGCTTGTTCTCGCGAGCCTCGTTCGACGGAAGCGCGCCATGACTGAGACAAACGCGGGAAGCTTTCGGGCGGTCATTCTCGGCTGCGGATCATCGGGCGGTGTGCCGCGTGTCGGCGGCCCGGACGGCGCGGGCGATTGGGGAACGTGCGACCAGGCCGAGCCCAAAAACCGGCGCCTCCGTTGCTCGCTGCTTGTCGAGCGTCGCCCAGCCGGCGGCGGGTTCGATCGCACCGGCGTCACCTCGGTGCTGATTGACACTTCGCCCGATATGCGCGCGCAGCTAATTTCCGCCTGCGCGGAACATATCGATGCCGTCGTCCTCACGCATGATCACGCAGACCAGACACACGGCCTCGATGACCTTCGCGCATTTGCCATCAGGTCGCGCCGGCGGGTGCCTGTTTATCTTGATCGACGCGTTGCCGGCGCAGTAATCGAACGCTTCCGGTATTGTTTTGAGCAGGCGGAGGGCAGCTGGTATCCGCCGATCCTTGAAGAGCTGCCGACGCCGCCGTGCGGGCAAGCGTTTTCAATTACAGGTCCGGGCGGCGACGTTTCCGTCATCCCGTTTTTGCAAAGCCATGGGCCAATCGATTCCTATGGCTACCGCATCGGCCCGCTCGCTTATTCAAGCGACGTGTTCGACTTGCCAGAGGAAAGCTTTGCCGTTCTCGCAGGTGTCAGCGTGTGGATCGTCGACGCCTTACAAATGACCGCCCACGGAACACATGCGCATCTGGAAAAAACCCTTGGCTGGATCGAACGGGTGAGGCCAAAGCGGGCAATCCTGACCAACTTGCACAATACAATGGACTATCAGACGCTGAAGCGCCTGCTGCCACCCCATATCGAGCCGGCGTATGACGGCCTCGTTGTCGCGTTCTGATGTGCTTATCGAGGCGTTAACGCTCGGCGGGTTAAAAATCCTCGGGATTTGCGAGGGAAGTCCGTCGCCAATGGCGTCCGGCTCAAAAAACGCGATCAATCGCACGCGCTGCAAGGTGCGCCTTGCCGGCTTCAACGATATGTTGACCGAAGGCTATGTCTTTCTTGCCTATAGCCAGCGGCTCTCGGATCTTCTTAACGACGATCGCGCTTTTCTGCCGATCGAGACCGATGACGGCGAAGTCAAGGTCGTCTCCAAGCGCGCGATTATGGAAGTCGAAGTGTTGGAGATGGAAAAGCCGCAGTCGAAAAGCGCACGGATTGACGATGTTGTCAGCGTGCTGTCAGCGAACGCCTACGACATTCTTGGGACGGCGCATGATGCAGACGACTCGTCGATCCGCCTTCGGTATCTTGATCTGAAGGAGACCGTGTCCGTTGAACGGCTTGCGCACCTGACGGAGAACAAGGATCTGCTTGCCGCCGCTGACCAAATCCGGCGCCGCTACGATGCCGCGTATGATTCGATCACCAACGCGCGCAAGATCGAGGCGATCGCCATCGCCATGCGCGACGCCCAGCCCAGACGCCGCCGGTTCGGCGAGGCCTGACGGGGCCAGTCAGAACAGTCGCCATCAGAGCCATTCCCCCGCTTACTATTTGCGACAATACAAATTGTGCAACAATTGGAACCGGAGGTGAATAGCCGCCTCACGCAACGAGGTCATCCACGTCCTTGTTTCGGGGATTTCAAGCGACAATCGATGTCACCTGCTCGCGGAGGCGCACAATCCTTGCACGAATTAACCATACCGGATTCCCGTTATTGATTGTTTGACTTTAAATCGTGAAAGGCCCCATGATGTTTTCGTCGCACTGTCGACTACGCAGGGCGCAAGTATTGTTTTGGTTCGGCGTTTCGAGATGGGCTCGTCCCGTTCAAGCGTTGGCGTGAAAAGTCCGGTTTGTCGCGCGGTCCGGTGGCTCTCGTCCTCTGGCCGCGTGGGTATGAAAACAACTTGCCAATCTATGGATTGCGCGGGCGTTCGGCGCTGTGCGCCAGTTACGGCTGCTTCTCCCTGCCGGGCCGGTAATCGCGCGTCGCTTCGGCAAGAAGCGGCTCTAATGTCATCGGCGGTTGCTTGAACTGCTTGGCGGCGAACAACGGCGCCTGGTCTGCATAATGCGGCGATGACGCATCAAGCGTTGCCGCGCCGAATTGGTGGATCGTGCGGATGCTTTGAGAGCCATCGGCGGTCCATTCGACCAGCATCACATACGTGTCGCCGCCGACTGCCTCCGCCTCGCCTTTGGCGATGTCCGATTGGGAATAGACTGCCCGCAGCGTGTCGGGCCCGCCATCGAGGGCAAGGTTCACTGCGCCTCGCTTCAGGCGATTGACGTCGCCCCATGGCGGGTCAATGCGCCCAAATCCGGCGGTTAGATCAGCAACGGCCTTCGCGAGCGCGGTTTTCGGATCAGGCGTCGGCGCCTCATCATGATTGAGAAGAAAGCCGAGAGCGTACCGGCCGAAGGTGACGCCGAGCGCGGCGGCGCGATTGTCCCGATTGGTGCGCCCGTCCCATGCGGCCAGGATCGCCAGCGCGGGCGCCAAACTCGCTTCCGCGCCAATCTCCGGATCGGCGATCGTGGCGGCTATGAGCGTGCGCAGTTCGGACGATTGCGAATAGGCGTCGTCCATCTTGTACGCGATAAACTCGTCGCTCGTAATCGAGGTATCGATGCCGTAAAGCTCCTGCTCACGGAGCCCGCGATTGGTCGAGTTCGACAAAATCCCGAGATGAGCCGGATAATCCTCCGCCTTCGGACTGTCGTCCGCGGTCGACGCTTTCCAAGGCTCGTTATTGGCATTGAGCACAAGCCCCGATGGCGGGGCGATCACTTGCGGACTTGTTCCGAACGGCAAAACGCCGCGCCAGACGAGGTCCGCCCGCTCGCCGGGCGCTGCCGTCGACCAGTCCCAGTCGGCGGACCGGTCCGGAACCGCCATGTTGTAGATATAGCCGACCCGTCCGCTTCGGTCGGCGTAGATCACATTGAATGACGGGATCGCCTGCATCGCCATTGCCGCTCGCCAGTCGTCGTAATTGGCGGCCTTGTTCATGCGCCGCCATTGCTCGACCGCGCGGATGTCGCCGTCGCCGGCATAGGCAACAGCACGCCAGCCATTGGGCGTCTCGAAGGCTGGTCCGTGTACAGTGCGATAGGTCGCGCGGTTGACTGGAAGACTGAACGGCCCCCAAAGCTTCACGCGGAAGCGCGCCGTGCCGCGCTCAAAGTCCTTCCAGCCGCCGTCAAAGCGATACTTCCGCGGCTTCTTTTCGCGGTCTGTTTGAAGCGCGTAGACATCCACCAGATCAGGCTGGTTTACCGTGAACGCCCAGCCGAGCTCCGGCGTTGCCCCATGAAGGATGAGCGGCGTTCCCGGAAAGATGCCGCCAATCATGTCCCAACCTTCGCCGGACTTGATCCGCGCTTCGTACCACGCGACAGGCCCGACATAGGGTTGGTGCGAATTCACCATAAGCCGCGTTGCGCCGTCCGCGGAGCGCTGCGGCGCAACGGCGATCGCGTTTGAGCCGAGTTCGCTCTCCGGCGTAACTCTCAAAAACGCCTGCCGCGTCCACTCGAGCCCTGCGTGTGTTTCGGTATCTTTTTCGAACAGGTTTTTCAGCGTGTTTTCAAGTCCATAGAAGAACGGCGTGCGTCCGGTAAAACCAGCGACAATGTCTTGCGCCCTCACCGGCGCCGCGCCAGGACTGCAGCGCCGCTTTTCTTCGGCGCAGTAAAAATTGATCCCTGCGACATATCCGTCGAGCATTGCGCGCGTGTCCGGCGACAAGACCGTCTCATAGTCGCGCGCGATCGCATCATTGGCCCCTAGCGCGGCGACCAGATAGTCGGTGACCGCAGCGTCCTTGCCGTTGCGGGACGCCAGCGCGCCGCGTGAGAAAAAAATCATTTCCTCGATCGTTTTCCAGTCATCCTCCGCATGCGCATAGGCGAGGCCGAACGCTGCATCCGCGTCGCGAGCCCCATAGATATGCGGCACGCCCCACCGATCGCGGATGATGCGCGCGTCATAGCCGCGCGCCGCCGCTATCGCGGCTTCAGCGTTGAACGCTGGCGGCGTTGGCGTCCACAGCCAGGCGCCGGCGGCGGCGAGCGCCGCCGTTACAACCAAAATCAGCCCCACCAGCAGCCGCTTCATATCGCCCTCACCCGCCTCGCCGTCGCATTCGTGTCATCATCATGCGCGTAAAACGCTCGACGGCAGTCTCGTTTGTTTCTGATCGCCAATCGAGCCATAAATTCAGCGTTAGCATCGTACCGGGAAAATCGGACCTATGAAAAAAATTTACACAGCCCTCGCTTTGCTTCCAGTGCTGATCAGTTCCGCGGCGGCTGAAGGACCGAAATCTGCTGAGGCCGATCGTTATTTCAAGGACGGTCAATCAACCTTGTCGGCGCGCAAGGCGGTCAAGCCCAACACGCGCAAGGCGAAGAATGTCATCTTGTTCGTCGCCGATGGCATGGACCAGACGACGGTAACGGCGGCGCGCATCTTTGATGGCCAGACGCGGGGGGAGGAAGGCGAAGAAAACTTTCTCAGCTTCGAGCGTTTTCCATGGATCGCGCTTTCCAAGACTTACAACACCAATGCACAGACGCCAGATTCGGCCGGCACAATGTCCGCGATGGTAACGGGCGTCAAAACGAAGATGGGCATCCTTTCGCTAGACGACACGGCTGAAGTGGCGAACTGCGCGTCCTCGAAGGGCGCAGTTGCCGTCACCGTCGGCGAGTACGCCGAGAAAATCGGCCTTGCAACCGGCGTCGTCACGACGGCGCGACTTACGCATGCAACGCCGGCGGCTGTCTTTGCGCATGCCCCCGATCGCGATTGGGAACGCGACACCAATTTGACCGAAGAAGCCTTGCAGAACGGCTGCACCGACATTGCGCGCCAGCTGCTGGAATTTCCCTATGGCGACGGCCTCGAGGTCGCGATGGGCGGCGGCCGTCAAAATTTTCTCCCCTTGGAGGTTGCCGATCCCGAAACGCCCAACACAATGGGCGGCCGCCGCGATCAACGCAATCTAGCCGAGGAGTGGTCAAAGAAGAGCAGTAATCATCGGTACATATGGGATCGAAAGGGTTTCGACGCGATCGACGCTGCAGCGCGACCCCGCGTGCTTGGTCTCTTTGAGCCATCGCACATGCAGTATGAGGCTGATCGTGGCGCAGACGCTGGCGGCGAGCCATCGCTTGCAGAAATGACGACAAAGGCAATTGATATCCTTCGTCAGGACAAGGACGGTTTCTTCCTGATGGTCGAAGGCGGGCGTATTGATCACGCCCACCACGCCGGCAACGCGGCGCGTGCCCTCAAAGATACGCAGGCCTTCAGCGAGGCGGTCGCAGCGGCAATTGCGAAAACCGACACGCGCGACACGCTGATCATTGTCACCGCCGATCACGGTCACACGCTGACGTTTGCTGGTTATCCGCGTAAAGGCAGCGATATTCTGGGTTTGGCAACCGCAACGCTGGAAGACACGCGCGCGCGGGACGGTTATGCGCTTGCCGGTGACGGAAAGGCCTATACGACGCTTGGTTATGCGAATGGCCCGGGCTCAATTCTCTCCGGCCAGACCAAAGTCAAAGAGCGCGCTGAACCGACGCCGGCGGAAGTGAAGGACATCAACTATCGTCAGCAATCGGCAATTCCCTCTCCGTCGGAGAGCCATGGCGGGCAGGATGTCGTCATTTACGCAACGGGACCCCACGCGCACCTCTTTGGCGGCGTCGTCGAACAAAGTTATGTCTTCCACGTGATCGATGCGGCGCTCGGACTAAGAAAGCGCGCCGCAGCTAAATAGGCAGCACACGCC
This sequence comes from Parvularculaceae bacterium, assembly GCA_046154725.1. Taxonomy (GTDB): domain Bacteria; phylum Pseudomonadota; class Alphaproteobacteria; order Caulobacterales; family Parvularculaceae; genus Amphiplicatus. Next base: position 15,930 of record JBJXFO010000021.1, read on the forward strand.
TCGCACAACCTCGGTCGCTATCACAGGACTGACTGAGGTCCGGAAACACTACCCACCAAAAGCGTAACTCATCCGTACGCCGAAGGTGCGCGGCCTTGAGGGTCCAAAAAAGTGCGCGGGGATAGGCGCACTGCCCTCAGCCGATCCCGTATAATAGAGTTCGTTGGTAACATTTTCGACGTAGCCGAAAATCGTCCATCCCGCGTTCGCCTCATATCCGACGCGAAATGAGAGGTCGGCATAGCCCGGGTTGCGACCCTCATCGAGCCGCAAAAGGCCGCCAAAGGTTTCCGTCTGGCCAAATATTTCCGCATTCGCCCTGACGGCGCCGGGCCCCGCAGGCGCTGTAAAGCGCAACACGGCAGACCCTGAAAAGCGCGGCGCTGCCGCGAGCGGCTGGCCTTCGCAATCAAGTGTTCCGTCGCACAAAGCCTGCGCATCAGTCACCTCTGAATTCGTATAGGCGCCGTTGATCAAAAGAACGAAATTCCGCGTCAACGCAGTGTCTATCGAGCCTTCAACGCCCCAACCTTTTACGCTGCCAACATTCTCGACCAGAATGCCGCCGCCAACGCCTGGCACCGTCGATTGAAGGTCGCGGTAGGTGTAATAATATATATTGGAGTCAACTTTCGAACGGCCGCCGAACAGCGTTCCCTTTGTGCCAATTTCATAGGACCAGGCCCTTTCGGGGTTGAATGGATCTGGCAGCGCATCACCCGGCGCAAGGTCAAGGCCTCCCGGGGTAAACGGCAGAGTATCGGGCGTGATCGTGAAACTGCCAAACCCGCCGGCCTTAAACCCTCGTGTTGCGCTGGCGAACACGAGCCAATCGTTATTCGGACGAAAGCGCGCGATAAACCGGGGCGTGAACGCGCTCCAGCTCTGCTTGTCGGTCAAGAAATCCGTTGTCGTAAATCCGAGGGCGAAAAATGATCCGAGTTCGCTTTCAACCGGCAATCCACTAATGCCAAACGATTTTGTGTCGCGGGAATATCGAAGGCCGACGCCAAAATCAAAGCGCTCGCTAAACGCGTATGTGGCATCAACATACCCAGCCCAACCATGGTAGCGGCCTCGAACAGCATTCGACTCAACGAGGCCGCTAGCAGTCGGCGTAAATGCGTAACCGCCAAGGGCAAAATAATCCGAACACGACAAGCCGAAGTAATACTGACATTGAACTTCCTCGTCAGATCCTTGGCCGAAAATGACGTCGATTTCTTCGTTATAGTAAGAGGCGCCGGCGTACCAGGACAGAGGCCCGTCGGTGTCAGAGACGATCCGCACTTCCTGCTCGAAGTACTGACCAGTCTGATCCTGACGGTAGTCGTTGATGCGTAAAGGTGTCCCGTCAAAATCCTCCGCGTAAAAATAGGTGTGATCCTTAAAGCCAGTCAGTGACGTGATCGTCGCGCCGTCGAGATCGAGATTGAGCTCGAGGCCAGCGCTGAAGATCGTGGCATCATCAGCTTCGCCAAAGCCGAGATCGCTGTCGATGTCCCTCCCGTCACCCGCAAGTGAGAGGCCAAAAATACTGACCAGCGCATCATAGGCATCACCAAGTTCGGTGGCGCGATAAACCGATCCGGACTGATCACGCTTTTCATACTCAAGTGTCAAAAGACCATTGAAGCCGCCGTCTTCATAAAGCGCCGAGAACCGGCCAGCGCCTTTTCTGAAAGCAACGAGCGGATCGGCCGAAAGATCAAACAGGTTATCGACATAACCATTTTCCTTGCCGCCATAGCCAGCCAGCCGCACAGCGAACTTATCGCTCAGCGGCAGGTTCAGCGCCGCCTCGCCGACGACACGTCCGCGCTCTGCGATATCGATCTCGGCATAGCCTTCAACAACGCCAAGCTTGGGGCGCGCTGTATGGACGCTTATCGCGCCGCCAATCGCGTTGCGGCCGAACAAAAAGCCTTGTGGCCCGCGTAGCACTTCAGCGCGATCGACATCGTACAATGTTGTAACAACTGCGCCATTGCGGCCCTGATAGAGACCGTTCTTGAAGAACCCGACAGACGGGTCGCCGCCGACGCCGAAATCGTTAGTCGATATCCCGCGAACGTTGATGAAATCGATGAAACTGTCGAGCGTGTTGCCCGTGACCCCAGGCGTGAAGGTCACCAGATCTTTGACGTCTTCGAGATTGACCTCGCGAACGAATTTGGCATCATAGGCTGTAATAGCGAGTGGGACGTCCTGAATCGATTCGGCGCGTTTCGTTGCCGTGACAACGATCTCGTCCTCCTGCGCAGACGCAAATCCTGCCGCTCCGATCGCAAGAAACGAGGCGCTTATCGGCAAGAAAGCGCGGCGACGCCTCGAATTTCCGCTGCAAGCTACCATGGTCAGCCCCTCCTCTGCTCGTCCCCCGTAGCCCTATAGGCTATCAATGATCCGAACGCGTTACAACTGGCGGCGCCAGCCCTTCAGCCGTCAGTATCCGGCGCATAGGCGCGAGCTGAGCCGCATAGCGTCGCCAACGTCCGACTGAGCGGGAATGCGCTGGCTCTCGAACCTGAACGGCGCTGGCTGTTGCGACGGGCTGTTCCAGCAAGTGAAAATTCAGGCAAGCGTCCTCCCACGGAAGATCGAGGAAGGCGATCAAGTTGCGCGCTTCCGTTTCAAAATCCGACACAAGCCGCTCATAATGTACATCAAGAACTGTGCCCGGCATCATCGTCCGCCAGTGCGCCATGAGCCGGTGGTAACGGCAGTAATGGCGGCCCATCTCCTCCTGATCATAGGAATGAAAATAGGCGTCAGCGAACAACTGCTTGTAGTTCGCGAAGCAAGTGTCCATCGGCGATCTGACGAGGTGAACGATTTTTGACCGGGGCAAGGATTTTTTGATTAGCGGAATATGAAGGAAGTTTCGGGGAAGCTTATCGATAAAGCGGCGTTTGCCGCGCCGCATCGACTGCGTTGATGAAAGGTACGCTTCACCTAGCAAACGCGGACTTATCTGAGCGGACGCAGCTACTCGCGATTGCGCCGCTGCAATTGACAAACTGGTTAGCCGACGGACGCACGGTCCGAATTGCTGCAACTCTCCAGCTGACTCGACAGCAGAATGGCTGGCGATGATACGTTCAACCAAAGTCGTTCCGGTGCGCGGCTGACCAACAATAAAAATTGGCGCGAGATCGTCACAACCATCGGCCGCACTGGTAAACCAGTCTGCCGTGAAAGCGGAATGCATTGCCTCGAACGTTTCCGCCTCGCCGGCTTCGTCAAAGAATAACGTTGATCGTCTTGCCTTGGCGCCGTACGCGAACGCCGAAAATGCATCGGGCCAAATCTCACAATCTTCAAATTCCTTCCCTGCCGCGTAAGCGAGAAACGCAGCACTTTCCGGCGTCTGCGCCGTAGTAGCCCGCGATATGAGATCATCGGCTCGACGGCGTCCATCCGCCCGCTTTAAGGATGAATACATCCACTCCGCCTGCGCAGGTCTTTGGCGCGCAAGTAAAGGGGCAAGCACGTCCTCAGCCTTTTGGGTAAACCCGGCAAACATGTGCGCAGCAGCGACATTAATGGCAAAATCGGCGCGATCAGGCTTTGCCGAATAGGCTTGCTGATGCCAATATTTTGCCTCCTCGAAGCGCCCGAAGAGCGTCAGTACAGCGCCAATAAGATCTGCAGTCTCTGCGTCGGCTTCGCCCTCCACGATAGCGGCCGTTAATGCGGCCTCTGCACGTTCGAATTGTCCGGCGCGAAATAGAAGTCTGGCAAGGTGCGCCCATGCGGCGCGGTCAGCCGGGTTTAGCTTTGTCACTGAACCAAATGCATTCGCTGCAGTGCGCCAATCTTGGCGCTCAAGCGCAATAAGGCCAACAAGAAAGTGCGATTCAGGTCGGCTAGCATCAACGGCGAGCGCACGCCGCGCAGCAGCCTCGGCCTCAGCAGAGCGCCCCTTGCCAAGCGCTTCAAACCCTTGCGCAATATGCGTGCGCGCTTCAGATTGCCGGTCTTCCATTTCGCCTGCTGACAACCGCCTTTTACGTGCTGGTAGGCAACGACCAATTAAGAGTGCTTGAAAATGCCGGGCAATTGCAAGGGAATATCATGAAGCAGGTGATCGCGCTTACCGCTGCAACTCTGTTGGTCGCATGCGCGCACCAAGGTGACAAACTCCCCGCGGATACGCTTGTCGTGAACGCAAAGATTTATGTCGCAGACGAGTCGAGGACTATCGCAAGCGCAATGGCCGTGCGGGATGGCGAGATCGTTTTTGTCGGCAATGAATCACGCGCAGAGGCATTTAGGGGAGCGGCGACGACGATCGTCGATGCTGGCGGCAGGCTTTTGCTGCCCGGGCTCCACGATGCGCATCTGCACCCAATATCCGCGATGCCGATTGAGACATGCAGCCTGGAGAATAAACCGCACCCGCTCGCAGAAATTGCTGCAGAGGCCGCAGCCTGCATCAAACGCGTCGGCGCGGCGCCGGGCACGCCCGTCGCAATTTACCTCTGGAATTATTCATCGGGGAACCAGCCAGACGCCAAGCTAAAGACGATCAGGCAGGCGCTCGATCGCGCATCAATGTCAAATCCAATCATTCTCTTTGGCAGCGACGGGCACCATTACGGGGCCAACAGTTCGGCTCTGGCACGCGGAAAAAACATCTCTGGCGCGACCGTCGGGCTTAGCGCGAGGACCCTGAAAACTGACTTCGTGAAACTTGAACAATATGTCGGCGTCGATGCGGCGGGTGAGCCGAATGGGCGCTTGACCGAGGATTATGCGCTTGCCGCGATCGGTATTGAGGATTGGATCGCTGCGGATACAGAGAGGCGCCGAGCATCGCCGGAATTGATGATGGCGGTAACTCTGCCGCGCGGGATTACGTCATTCCTTGACGCTGCTGCCGACCCATCCACTCTCGATATTTACGACACGCTCGACAAGACCGGAAAGTTGAAGAACCGAGCAACGCTTGCCCTCTTTTTCGATCCCAATGACTACAAGGCAAATAGTGGCGTTGTGGATTTAGGCGCGATGATCGCCGACGCCTCCGCCATTCGCGCGAAGTACCGGGCTTCATCTCGAATCAAGGCGACTTTTCTGAAACTCTTTGCCGACGGCGTGATGGAGGGCGATCCACTCGCCGTGCCGCCTACGCTTCCAAATGCGGCGCTATCGCGCGACTATCTGCAACCTATATTCGAGTGGGATCAGACAACCGACTGGGTGAAGGTAACCGGTTATGTCGATCCGAATTCGCAAGCCTGTTCCGCCGGCCCGACTGGCGCTGAACAATTCCGCATGCGCCATGGGTTCCATCCGGCGCAATGCGCGCGAAACGCCGGTGTTCTCCAACATGAGGAACAGGAAATTCTCGATTACATTGCCGCGGGCGACCGCGCCGGCTTTACGTTCAACATTCACGCCATTGGCGATCGCGCAGTGAAGACAGCACTCGACGGTCTTGAACGGGCGCAGGCTGCGAAGAGCATGCGCCGCCATATCGTCACGCACTTGCAGCTTGTCAGGCCCGAGGACGTTGACCGGTTCGCACCTCTTGGCGCATTCGCATCGATGACGTTCGCCTGGGCAGTTATTGATCCTCAATACGACACTACGGTGTTCCCATTTATCGATCGTGCTGACGGTGTTCACGGATACTATAATCCTGACGCCTATTATTACCGGAACGCCTATCCGGCAGCATCCCTTAAGGCGGCCGGCGCCGTTTTGATTGCTGGATCTGACGCGCCTGTCGATACGATTGATCCACGTCCTTTTGTCAATATCGAGGCAGCGGTCAGCCGCCGCATTGCGGACCGTCCGTCCTTTAACGCCGCTCAGGCAATCTCGATCGAAGATGCCATTGATGCGTACACGATCAACGCAGCTCGCGCACTGCAGCAAGAAGCCGTCGTTGGGTCCCTTGAAGCAGGAAAGCGCGCGGATTTTATCATTGTCGATCAGGATATTCTTCACCTTGCAAAAGGTGGAATGGCTGAGAAAATCAGCGAAACAAAGGTTCTCGAAACTTGGTTCGACGGCGAGAAAGTGTTTGAATTGGCGCATTAACCTGTTCTTCAGGCTCCGGCGTAGGTATGCGGACCATCTTCGAAGGCCTGTAAAATCAATTCGCTTCATCATAACTTCATCCGGACTTGCAACAGCGTGCGCGGCAAGCTAGCCTTCGCATATCTCCAAGGGTTCGAGTGTTTTAGCGACAAGTGCTGAAACCCAGCGCCCGGCGCCGTTAAGGCGCGCCATACTGGCGGGGACAGTAAAAACGGGCGATTCCGCTCCGGGCTGGTATGCCCAGGGTCGATCGTTCGGGGCGGAAACAATGGACTTGAATGAACTTGAAGAATGGCTGCGGCGCCATCGTGTCGCCGACGTCGCGTGCCTTGTCCCAGATATGACTGGGTCGGCGCGCGGCAAAACGATGACCCCTGCTCTTTTCCTGAGCGGCCTTAAAAACAAGGCGCTTCGAATCCCTGAAACCGTCTATGCGATCAGCGTACAGGGCGACATCGAATTTAATCCGCACGTCGCCTCAACAGAGCGCGATCTTGTGTTGACGCCCGATCTATCGACGATTCATTTGGCTCCGTGGAACAACGATCCAACAGCCTGTCTCATTTGCGACAGCATGTCAGACCAGCATACGCCAACTGAAATCGCGCCGCGCGGCGTGCTTCGGCGGGTCGTTGAGCTATTTGCCCGCGAAGGCTGGACCCCCATAGTCGGCCCAGAGATCGAGTTTTATCTGATCGCCCGTTTCAGCGACGTGATTCTTGAACCACGCGCGCCAACAGGCCGATCTGGACTTCGAGAATTCGGTCAACATGTCTACAGTCTCGATGCGATCGACGAATTCGACAAGCTTTTCGAGGAGCTTTATCAGTTCTGCGAAATCCAGCGCATCGACCTTGATACCCTCATCCACGAGGATGGGCCGTGTCAGTTTGAGGTGAACATTCGTCACAACGAAGCTATGCGCGTCGCTGACCAAATGTTTTTGTTCAAGCGTCTCGCACGCCAAGTAGCGTTGAGACAGGACATGTTTGTCACGTTTATGGCCAAGCCATATGCGGCCTGCAGCGGCAGTTCGATCCACCTGCATCAGAGCGTGGTCGATACGAAAACAGGACAGAACATATTCTCAAACGCTGATGGGTCTGACACTGAGCTATTTCGACATTACATCGGCGGGCTTCAAGCGTATTTGCCGGCGGCGATGCCGCTACTGGCGCCTTACACAAACTCGTTTAACCGCTTCGAGGCCTTTATGAGCGCGCCAACGAATACGCATTGGAGCCGCGAGAATCGCACGGTAGGTTTACGCGTGCCCGCAAGCAGCGCCGAGGCGCGACGGGTCGAAAATCGCATACCGGGCGCCGACATCAACCCGTATCTCGGTGTCGCCGCTTCGCTTGTTTGCGGCTATCTCGGCATGATCGAGAAGATCGAGCCGCGCGAAGAGTATGTTGGCGAGGGCTATCAGGACCGCGAAAGACCACTCCCTAAATCGCTGATGGACAGCGTCGATAATTTCACGCGCTCGAAAGGCCTGCGCGCAGCGCTTGGCGATACATTCGTCGACACGTTTACCGCAATAAAACGGGCCGAGTATGAGCATCGCTCAAGCGTTCTTAGCCCGTGGGACGTTCGTTTTCTAATGACAAACGTTTGATTCACAACGCAAGAAGTCATTTATGGCGCCGACAAACCTCACCCGCCACATTCAGGCGCTTGACGCTGCTCATCATCTCCATCCGTTCACGACGCACCATGAATTGCGGGAGGCAGGGCCGCGCGTCATCACGCACGCCAAGGGCGTCTATATCTATGATTCCGAGGGTAACCGCATTCTCGACGGAATGGCGGGGCTCTGGTGCGTTCAATTAGGCTATGGCAACACCGAGCTTGCAGAGGCGGCGCGCGACGCCATCGAGACGCTTTCGTACTATAACCTTTTTTTTCAGACGACGACGCCGGGCGCGGCTGAACTTGCTTCTGTAATCGCTTCGAAGACGCCGCCGGGCGTCGATCAAATTCTTTTCGCGTCTTCCGGATCCGAGGCAAACGACAGCGCGGTCAAACTCATCTGGTATCATTGGAACCTGATGGGCAAGCCGAACAAAAAGGCGATAATTTCGCGCAACCGCGCCTATCACGGTTCAACCGCCATTGGCGCAAGCCTTTCCGGTTTGCCATTCATGCACGGCATTTTTGACCTTCCTCTGCCGCGATTTCATCACGTCGCGCCAACGCCCTGTTTTTTCCAGTATGGCGAGATCGGCGAGACCGAGACAGACTTCGCTCTCCGTTGCGCGCGCGCCATCGAAGACAAAATATTCGAGCTTGGGCCGGAAAATGTCGCGGCCGTCATTGGCGAGCCGGTCATGGGCGCCGGGGGGCTGATGACTCCGCCTATAGGTTACTGGCCGGAAGTCGAGCGTATTTGCCGCAAGCACGATGTACTTCTGTGGTCGGACGAAGTCATTTGCGGGTTCGGGAGAACCGGTTCTTGGTTTGGATGCCAGACCTACGGTGTTACGCCTGATATCATCACCATGGCAAAGGGCATGTCGAGCGGCTACCAGCCGATCTCGGCGGTCGCTCTCAATGCTAGGGTCGCAGCGCCAATTATTGCCGCCAACTCTGAAATGGCACACGGCTTCACGTATTCCGGGCATCCGGTCGCCGCGGCTGTTGCGCTGAAGAATATAGAATTGATCGACCGGCTTCAGCTTGTCGGACCGCGTGGACAAGCGGCGGCGGCAAAATTCCAGGCCGGGCTAACAGCTTTGCAAGAGCACCCTCTCGTCGGCGAAACGCGCGGCGTCGGACTTCTTGGCGCGATCGAACTCGTCAAGGACAAGACGACGCGCGAGCGGTTCTCCGCAAGTGGCGCGACGGGAGCGGCCTGCCGCAAGCATTGCTTCCAGACCGGCGTGGTCATGCGCGCAGTTGGCGAGACCATGTTCTTGTGCCCGCCTCTTGTCGTAAGCGACGGTGAAATCGATGAGCTGTTCCGCCTTGTCAGGCGCGCGCTTGACCTGACGTGGCGCGATGTCAGCTGACCTTGCCGAAGAATGCGCGATGACAAACCGGACCCAAGACAACATCACCGAAAGCATCGCAGCCTTGCGCGGTGCGCACTTCGTTGACGCGTTTCTGATCGATCTCAATGGCATTGAGCGTGGAAAGCGCTTGCCCGCCAAAGGCGCGGAAAAGCTTCTGACCGCGGGCGTTCGCCTGCCCCGATCAATAGTCGGCGTCGACATCTGGGGCTCGGACGTCTTTGATAACGGGCTCGTTGTCGATACAGGCGACGGCGACGGGTGGTGCCGCGCACTGCCGCCGGGTTTGATGCCTGCGCCATGGACTACGCCGCCGATGGCTCAGGCGCATTTAATGATGTGCGAAGCAAACGGCGCGCCGTTCCTTGCCGATCCGCGCCAGATTCTGTTGACAGCGCGCGATCGCGCATCGTCGCTCGGACTGACGCCAGTTGTTGCGGTCGAACTTGAGTTCTACCTTCTCTCGAGGGATTTTGATGAATTGGGCCGGCCCCTTACCCCAAAGAGTGCGTTGACGGGCAAGCGGGTAAAAAACGGGCGCGTATACGCGATGAGCGAACTCGATGCGCACGCGTCGTTTCTCAGCGACCTCTATTCCGTATGCGATACGCAAGGGCTGCCGCTCGATGCGGCCGTGATTGAAGCGGGCCCAAGCCAATTTGAAGTAAACCTCAAGCACCAAGCCGATATCGTCCTCGCCGCGGACCAGGCGATCTGGCTTCGCCGCGCCATCAGGGGCGTCGCCGCAAAACATGAGCTGGTTGCCACTTTCATGGCCAAGCCCTTTGGCGTTCACGCGGGTAGCGGCCTTCACGCTCATATGAGCCTGCTCAATCGGGACGGCGCCAATGTGTTTGACGCCGGCAACGCTGACGTCAGCCCGGCGCTACTTCATGCGGTCGGCGGCCTTGTCGCAACGATGCAGGAGGCGATGATCTTATTCGCGCCGCATCTCAATTCCTGGCGGAGATTTCAGGTCGCTTCACACGCGCCAACGCGCGCGGCGTGGGGGTTCGAGAACCGCACAGCGTCGGTACGCATTCCTGCCGATCGCGGCGCCAACACCAGGCTCGAACATCGCGTTGCTGGGGCCGATGCGAACCCCTATCTCGTCCTTGCCGCAATTCTTGTCGGCGCGCTTCACGGCATCGAGCGTTGCCTTGATCCCTCGCCTCCACTCGCTGGAAACGCATACCAGTCAGATGCGCCGCGCCTTGATATTGGCTGGACTGCGGCGCTTGCGGCTCTCGAAAATGGCGGCGTCATTCGTGACGGGTTTGGGCCGCTCTTCACTAAAGTGTTTTCGGCGTTGAAGCGGCAAGAAATGCGCGTCGCACAGCAACGCGTCACCGACTTCGAATACGAGAGCTATCTTCAGGCCTTTTGATTCTATGCCCTCGCCACACGCGCCATCCTATTACGCAGCGACGGCGCACTCATCGCCTGATCGTGCAGCGCTCGTCGGTAGCATCGAGGCGGACGTCTGCATAATCGGCGGAGGCTTTACCGGAGTTGCGTCAGCGTTGACGCTCGCCGGACGCGGGCGCTCGGTCGTATTGCTCGAGGCGCAGCGCATCGGCTGGGGCGCCTCTGGCCGTAATGGCGGGCAGGTGCTTCCCGGGTGGTCGGGCGAAGGCGAGCTGGTGCGCCAATTTGGCGATCGCGCAACAGAGTTTCTCAATCGCACCCGTTACGCTGGCAATGAAATCATTGAGCGAACGATCGAAACCTACGGGATCGACTGCGACTATGTTCGCGGCGCCATGACGGTTGCCAACAACCAGCGCCAGTTTGATTCGCTGGCCGACGACGAGCGCACCGCTGCCGGGCGTCAGGACGCAAATCATCTATTGTTGGTTGCCCAACGTGACATGCAAGAATATGTTGCAACGGACAAGTATGTTGGCGGCCTGATTGACCGCCGGGCAGCGCATTGTCACCCATTGAATCTTTGCCTTGGTGAGGCGAAAGCTGCCGAAAGGCTTGGCGCCCGGATCTTCGAGGGATCGCCGGTGATTTCCATTGATGACGGTGCGAGCCGGGTCGTGCAGACCGAACGCGGCGATGTGCGCGCCGGTGCTGTTGTACTTGCAGGCAACGCTTATCATCGGCTCGCGCGAAACACTCTCACGGGATATATGTTGCCGGCGCAGACATTTATGATGGCGACGGCGCCGCTGGGGGAGCAACGAGCACGTGCGTTGCTTGCCGAAAATCTTGCAGTCGCCGATTCCAATTGGGTGCTCGACTATTTTCGCAGGACGCCAGACCAACGGCTCCTGTTCGGCGGGCTGTGCACCTATTCCAATCGGATGATTGAGGACATCGGCGCCTCGCTCCGACCGCGCCTGCTTCGCATATTTCCAGATCTCGAAGGTGTCGCGATTGAGTTTGCGTGGAGCGGCTCGATCGGCATTCCTCTTAATCGCGTCCCGTTGATTGGGCGGATCGGCCCAAATTTTTTCTATGCGCAGGGTTATTCAGGACACGGCGTCAATTGCAGCCATATTGCTGCGGAAATCATCGCTGATGCGCTTGACCTTCGAAGCGACGATCAGGCGCTTTTTGAAGACACCCGCCACTTTCGAATTCCTGCAGCTAACATCATCGGAAATCCGATGCTTTCAATGGGCATGACCTGGTTTCGCATCAAGGACGCGCTCGGGGTTTGACCGGCTGATCAATCTGGCCATTGGCCAAACTCAAGGCTATGCCCACCAATTTTGCGGTTGCTCTTTGAACCCTGCTGCTTGCTCCAGCGCCCACATGCCTTTGAAAAGCGTCTCTTCATCAAACGGCTTGGCAATGAGCTGTAATCCGAGGGGCAGCCCGCGCCCATCTAGGCCTGCCGGCACCGACGCCGCTGGCAGACCGGCAAGATTTGCGGTCACGGTAAAGACGTCATTCAGATACATCTGCACGGGATCGTCGCTTTTTTCCCCAAGCGCAAAGGCAGCAGAGGGCGCCGAAGGGGTCAGGATCAGGTCAACCTTGTCAAACGCGTCTGTGAATTCATCGAAAATTCGTTTGCGGACTTTTTGCGCACGGAGGTAGTACGCGTCGTAGTAACCGGCCGAGAGCACATAGGTGCCGATCATGATGCGGCGCCGGACCTCTTTACCGAAACCCTCCCAGCGCGTGTTGGAATACATCGACTGCACGTCAGCGTAGTCTTTGGCGCGCAGGCCATAGCGAACGCCGTCATACCGCGCGAGATTTGAAGAGGCCTCGGCAGGCGCGACGATGTAATAGACGGGGAGCGCATATTTCGTAAGCGGAAGCGAGATATCGACGATGTCGCAGCCGGCGTCCCTCATCCACTTTATGCCCTCGGCCCAAAGCTTTTCGATCTCAGCCGGCATTCCATCAATACGGTATTCTTTCGGCACGCCGATCTTGAGCCCCTTTACAGACTGACCGAGCGCCGCCTCGTAATTCGGCACAGCACGATCGACAGAAGTTGAATCTTTTGGATCGTGCCCGGCCATCGAGCGCAGCATGATGGCGGCATCGCGAACATCGCGCGCGATCGGTCCGGCCTGATCGAGGGACGATGCAAAGGCGACGATTCCCCAGCGGGAGCATCGCCCGTAAGTCGGTTTGACGCCTACTGTCGCAGTCAACGACGCCGGCTGACGAATGGAGCCGCCCGTGTCCGTCGCAGTCGCAGCAGCGCAAAGGCGTGCCGCGACCGATGTCGATGAGCCGCCAGACGACCCGCCCGGCGTCAGTGTCGCGTTTCCACCTTTAGCGCGCCATGGGTTGACGACAGGTCCGAAATAACTTGTCTCGTTTGACGAGCCCATCGCGAACTCATCCATATTGAGCTTGCCGAGCATGACGGCGCCGTCGCGCCAGAGATTGGCGGTGACGGACGATTCATAGGGCGGCTTAAATCCGTCGAGGATGTGTGATCCGGCAGTCGTCAATACGCCTTGCGTGCAGAAGAGATCTTTAATGCCTAGCGGGACGCCCTCAATCGGACCGCCCTCGCCTTTGGCAAGCTTTGCATCCGAGGCTTGCGCCATAGCGCGCGCCTTGTCCGGCGTCACTGTTATGTAGGCATTGAGCTCAACCGCCTTTTCAATATTGGCGAGGTAGGCGTCTGTTGCTTCCAGCGCCGAAAGCGTTCGTGCCTTCAGTGCGTCACGGAGGTCAGCAAGCGTCAGTTCTGTGGCGTTCGCCATGGCTATTCCACCACCCGCGGCACAACGAAAAAGTGATCCTGCGTACGCGGCGCATTGGCAACGACATTTTCAGCCTGGCCGCCGCCGGTTGGTCCATCGGTCAGGACGTCAACACGCATTTTGAGCTTCATCGCGACGGCGGAGGCCATGGGCTCGACGCCTGTCACATCAACTTCGTTGAGCTGCTCAATCCATTTCAGGATTCCATTGATTTCCCCGGCGAGCGGTTCAAGGCGATCTTCAGGAACAGCGAGCCGCGCCAGCCTTGCGACCTTGCGAACGGTTTCCTTATCAACGGTCATTGTTGTCTCTTTCGCGGTGTTGAAGCGCTTGCAGCCCTATCAACCAAGGCGCGACGCTTCAAGACGGCCTGAAGCTGTCTTTGAGTATCGGGTCGATATAGGCGCGGCGGCGCGCAAAATTTGCCGTCGTGAAGGCTTGTTTTCAGGCCCCCAAGAGCAGTGCGCCAAAACATGAACGCCGCACGTCGCCCTATCGGATCCGGAGCCTTGTGCGCTAGCCTATGGAAATGACCGATGAGTTTGAACAGGCGGCGGGAGCGTTTGGCGCCAGCGGGTCATTGCTTGGTCTTGATCTCGGCGAAAAGACGATTGGCGTTGCCTCGTGCGACCCCGACCGGCGTGTCGCGACCCCGGTCGAAACGATTCGGCGCACCAAATTCATGTCCGACGCTGCCCGTCTCGCGGACCTTGCGGGGGCGCGAAAAGCAGTCGGCTTTGTCCTCGGTTTTCCGCGAAACATGGATGGCAGCGAAGGAGCGCGAGCGCAGTCAACGAGGGCTTTCGCCCGCAGCCTCGCAAAGTCGGCCGGGATGCCGGTTGCGCTTTGGGATGAGCGCCTTTCGACGGTTGCCATGGATCGCGCGCTTATCGCGCTTGATATCAGTCGCGCCAAAAGAGCAGCAAAAATTGACGAATCAGCGGCGACATTTATTCTGCAGGGTGCAATCGACAGATTGCGGCGGCGACGCGTTCAGGAAGGATCCGACATGTGACTGCGGCCAGTCTGAGGAAATTGATGTCGGTCCTGCTCGTCGCTACAGGCGTACTGCATCTTGTCGTCGCGGCAATGGGCGCTCCTGATGCCTTGCGTTTACCGTTGGCAGCGTTTGGCGTCCTCTTCGGAACGCTCGGCGTGCTGCTGCAAAGAGGCGGCCGCGCTATCGTCATGGCCGCTATTGCCGCATGTGCGACTGGCCTCGTGATTGGCGGCGCGGCCTACCTGCAAAACGGCGGTCCGATCTCGCTGCCGGTGATGTTCCTGATCGACGCGGCGGTCATCGCGATCGGAGCCATCTGGCTTGCAAAGCCAGCCCGGTGATTGCCGAGCCGGTGCGCACGAGGCTAGAAGCGGCTTATGATTGCACCAGCGCGCCCACCCTTGCCTGACAGCGGCTTGACCGCTGCAAACCTTATAAACATTGATGATTTATCGAATGCCGAGATTTCGCACGTGCTCGAACTTGCCGAATTCTATGCGCAGTACCTGCACGCCGGCGAACGCCCGCCGCAGCGCCTCGCAGGTAAAACACAGATTAACTTGTTCTTTGAAGACTCGACCCGCACCAATCTCAGCTTTGAACTCGCTGGCAAGAAGCTTGGCGCCGATGTTCTCAACGTTCCAGTATCCGCGTCTTCGGTCAACAAAGGCGAGACGCTGATCGACACAACACAAACGCTTGCCGCCATGGGCGCGCATGCAGTCATCGTTCGCCATCGCGAGTCGCGCGTACACGACGAGCTTGCCGCGCGCATCGCCTGTCCCGTCATCAATGCGGGCGACGGCGTGCGAGAACACCCGACGCAAGCGCTGCTCGACGCCGCTACAATCCGGTCTGTGTACGGCAGGATTGACGGGCTCGTCATCGCCATTTGCGGCGACGTGCGCCACAGCCGGGTCGCGGCCTCGGATGCGCAGATATTCGCGCGACTCGGCGCCGAAGTGCGTTTTGTCGGCCCCGCGCATCTGATGCCGGCGCCGGCCAATTTCCCGGCGATCAAGAGGTATGCGTCATTGGCAGGCGGAATCGCGGGGGCCGATGTCGTAATGGCTTTGCGCATGCAATTTGAACGAATGGACGGCGACAGCCGTGCGGCGGCGCAAGGCTATTTCGACGAGTTTGGCCTGACGCACGAGACGATGCGGTTCGCCAATCGAGACGCAAAAGTCATGCACCCGGGCCCGATGAATCGCGGTGTAGAAATCGACGGTGCGCTCGCTGACGACGCAGAACGTTCGCTGATCTTGCGGCAAGTCTTCTACGGCGTTGCGACACGAATGGCTGTGCTTGATGCGCTCATCACAAAAGGCGCGGCAACGTGACGATCCTTCTTGCCGCCCTGCTCGGCTATCTCCTCGGTTCAATTCCGTTCGGCCTTGTGATCACAAAAGCCGCAGGTCTTGGCGACATTCGCGCGATTGGCTCAGGCAATATTGGCGCCACCAATGTTTTGCGGACGGGCCGCAAGGATCTCGCAGCGGCGACGCTGGCGCTGGACAGCGGCAAAGGCGCGATCGCGGTTTTCGCGGCTTACGCACTCGGATGGCCGCCGGAGATAGCCGGCGCCAGCGCGTTTCTCGGCCATTGTTTTCCCGTGTGGTTGAAGTTTCAGGGCGGCAAGGGTGTCGCCACATTCCTTGGCACCGTGCTGGCATTGTGGTTTCCGGCAGGAGCCTTTGCGTGTGCAATTTGGCTCGTCGCGGCGTACCTGATGAAATATTCTTCGCTTGCTGCACTCATCTCCGCAGCATCGTCGCCGCTTGTGCTGTTTGCCATGGGCAAACCGTCCTTCGCGATCGCTGCGCTGTTTATGACGGCGTTGATCTTTATACGGCACAAATCCAATATCGGACGGCTGGCAACAGGAAGCGAGCCAAAAATCGGGTCAAAAAAGAAGTCTGAACTGCAAGGCGGGTAAGATTGGTGCGAAGGGGGATGAATGCCGGCGCTTTCACAGTCCGAGCGGCTCGATTGGTTGCAACTCATCCGTACAGAGACGATTGGGCCTGTTACCTTTTCGCGCCTTGTTGAACGATACGGCTCGCCGGCTCTGGCAATCGACGCGCTGCCGCAGCTTGCGGCGAAAGCCGGCCGGCGCGCGGCGTTGAAGCCATCGTCGCGTGCCGATGCCGAAGGCGAATTGCAGAACGCCGAGCGCGCCGGCGCGCGCATGATCGCGCGGTGTGAGCCCGATTATCCAAAGCCCCTCGCGGCGATAACCGACGCCCCGCCGGTGATCTATGTGCGCGGCCACGCTTCGCTGTTCGACCGGCCTGGCGTTGCGGTCATTGGCGCGCGCAACGCGTCGGGCGCCGGGCGCAAGCTGGCGCGGATGCTGGCGGAAGGTCTGGGGCAGGCAGGCGTCGTCGTTGTGTCCGGCCTTGCGCGCGGCATCGACGGCGCGGCGCATGAGGCCGCGCTGAACACCGGGACGATCGCGGTTGTTGCTGGCGGCGTCGATGTCATCTATCCGCCGGAACATGGCGAGCTTACGGCGGCGATCGCCGGACGGGGCGTCGTTCTCTCCGAACAGCCGCCGGGCGCGCAGCCGACAGCGCGCGACTTTCCGCGGCGCAATCGCCTGATTTCGGGCCTCTCGCGCGGGGTCGTCGTGGTTGAGGCGGCGGCGCGGTCGGGGACGCTGATCACGGCGCGTTTTGCCCTCGAACAGGGACGCGAAGTGTTCGCGGTTCCGGGCTCCCCGCTCGATCCGCGATGCCAGGGCGCAAATCAGCTCATTCGCGATGGCGCGACGCTTGTTGAAACGGCGGGGGATATTCTCGATGTGCTGGCGCAGCAGAACCGGGGTGCGCGGGAGCCTGCGAATGACCTTTTCACATGGAACGCCGGACCTGATGTGAACGTCGCGCCTGCCGATCTTGCCCGCATCCGGGCTGAGGTGCGGGAATTGTTGAGTTTCACGCCTGCGCACCGTGACGACATTCTGCGCGAGGCTGATGCGCCGCCGGCGCTGGTGATCGACGCCCTCGTTGACCTCGTCCTTGCGGGCGAGGCGGAGGAACATTCGGGCGGGCGCTTTGCGTTGAAAGCATAGCGGGTTCAGGCGCCGGCGGCGGCCCTCTCCGCTTCCTCGACGCTTTCGCGCAGAAGATATTGAAGGCGCACGAGACCGCTGGTGCGCGCCATCAGTTCCAGCTGTTTCAAGAGGTCGCAAATGTATTCCGCCGTTTCTTTTTCCGTTGCTAACCGTTGAATTGCCTCAGGCTCTTCCAGACGCGCGCCGGCTTGGTTGGTCATTGAACGCCCCGCATTCCGGCTGGCGGATGTGCCGGCCGTGTTGCGGGAATGATAGCAACTTTGGAGGTTAATTAGAAGCCACATAACACCTATGGTTGCAATGTTCGTCGCGGCCGGTTGACTTTTTTACCATGCCCGACGCAGGGTCCCGCCCCATTGCGGGGGGCGCCGGCCCGTTTCGCCGGCCAGCGTTCACTGACAAAGAGTTCGCTGACAGAGAGTTCGCCGACCATAGGAGCCTGATCGACGCATGCAGGTCGTCATCGTTGAATCGCCCTCCAAGGCAAAGACCATCAATAAATATCTGGGGTCCGGCTATAAAGTGCTGGCCTCCTACGGGCACATCCGCGACCTGCCCTCGAAGGACGGGTCGGTCGACCCCGCGCGCGACTTCGACATGATCTGGGAGCTTGACGTCCATTCGCGAAAGCGGGTCGCCGAGATCGCCGAGGCGGTCAAAGGGGCCGACCGGCTGATCCTCGCGACCGACCCTGACCGCGAGGGCGAGGCAATTTCCTGGCACCTCCTTGAAGTGCTGACCCAGAAAAAGGTCCTGAAAAAGGGCATGCCGATCGACCGGGTCGCGTTCAACGCGATCACCAAAAGTGCGGTCGCGGAGGCAATCGCCAACCCGCGCCAGGTCGATCAGGACCTCGTCAACGCCTATCTTGCCCGCCGCGCGCTCGACTATCTCGTGGGATTTACGCTGTCGCCCGTCTTGTGGCGGAAATTGCCGGGCGCGCGCTCTGCCGGGCGGGTGCAGTCGGTGGCGCTGCGCCTGATCTGCGAGCGCGAGCTTGAGATCGAGAAATTTGTCGCCGAGGAATACTGGACGGTCGTCGCGCAAGCCTCGTCCGAGGGCTCGGCCGCCTTCGAAGCGCGTCTCGTCACCCTGAACGGCGAGAAGCTGAAGAAGTTCTCGATCCCGTCCGAGGCGGACGCGGTCGCGGCGCGCAGAGCCGTCGAGGCGGCGGCGTTCACGATCGACGCGGTTGAGGCAAAGCCCGCCAAACGCCATCCGCCAGCCCCGTTCACCACATCGACCTTGCAACAGGAAGCGGCGCGGAAACTTGGCTTTAATGCGCAGCGCACGATGCGCACGGCGCAGGCGCTCTATGAGGGCATCGACATCGGCGGCGAGACGACCGGCCTCATCACCTATATGCGGACGGACGGCGTCGATATGGCGGGCGAAGCCATCGTTGACGCCCGCCGCACAATCGAGAAGGAATTCGGCGCGACCTACCGCCCCGACGCGCCGCGCGTCTACAAAACCAAAGCGAAAAACGCGCAGGAAGCGCACGAGTGTATCCGGCCAACGTCGTTTGGCCGTCTGCCCGGCAAGTTCCGCGGTCTCGATCAGGACCAGCACCGGCTCTATGAACTGATCTGGAAGCGCGCGATGGCGAGCCAGATGCAATCGGCGGATCTTGAACAGACGACCATCGATCTTCTGTCCGCGGATCAAAAGACCGGCCTTCGCGCGACCGGCACGGTCATTCTCTTCGACGGTTTTTTGAAACTCTACGAGGAAGGCCGCGACGAGCCCGAAGGCGAGGACGGCGCCGGTGTTCTCCCCAAAGTGCGCAAAGGCGCGAAGGCGGACGCCAAAGACGTCAAGGCTGACCAGCATTTCACGCAACCGCCGCCCCGCTTTTCCGAAGCCTCGCTCGTCAAGCGCCTTGAAGAACTCGGCATCGGCCGCCCGTCGACCTACGCCTCGATCCTGACAACCTTGCGCGACCGCGATTATGTGACGATGGACAAGAACCGGTTCATACCGGATTCCAAGGGCCGCATCGTCACGGCGTTTCTGGAAAATTTCTTCAAACGCTATGTTGAATATGACTTCACCGCCGATCTTGAAGGCTCGCTCGATGCGATCTCGAACGGCGATGTCGACTGGAAAGCGTTCCTGCGCGATTTCTGGCGCGATTTCTCCGCGACAGTCGAGGGCGTCGGCGAATTGCGCATTACAAATGTGCTCGATGCGCTGAACGATGCGCTCGCGCCCAACATTTTCCCCGCGCGCGCCGACGGGTCGGACCCTCGCGCCTGCCCTGTCTGCAGTACGGGCCGCCTGTCGCTGAAGACCGGCAAGTTTGGCGCATTTATCGGGTGTACGAATTATCCCGATTGCAGCTATCGCCGTCAGCTCTCCGCGAGCGAAGGCGAGGAAAACGCCGGCGACAAGGTGCTCGGCATCGATCCCGCGTCGAGCAGCCAGGTCTTCCTGCGCGTTGGCCGTTTCGGGCCGTACATCCAGCTTGGCGAACAGGCGAAGGGCTCCGAGGAAAAGCCCAAGCGCGCCGGCTTGCCAAAAACGTGGAAGCCGGACGAAATCACCCTCGATCAGGCGCTGATGCTGCTGTCGCTGCCGCGCGCCGTTGGCCCCCACCCGCAAGGCGGCGCGGCGATTGAAGCCGGACTTGGCAAGTTCGGGCCCTATGTCCGTCATGAAAAGATCTGGGCCAATCTGCCGGGCATCGAGGACGTCTTCGAAATCGGCCTCAACCGCGCAGTCGCGCTGATCGAGGAAAAGCGCGCCAACCCGCGCGCCGGACGAAACGCCGGGCCAAAAGCGTTGAAGGAATTGGGCGCCCACCCCGCAACCGGCGATCCGGTGCAAGTGCTCGACGGGCGTTACGGCGCCTACGTCAAGAGCGGCAAGGTCAACGCGACGCTGCCCAAGGGCAAGAACCCCGAAGACATGACGATGGACGAAGCTGTCGCGCTGCTCGCCGAGCGCGAGAGCAAAGGCCCGTCGAAAAAAACTGCACGCAAGGCGGCGGGCAAAGCCGCGCCCAAGGCTGGCGCCAAGACGGCCAAACCCAAAGCCGCCACAAAGGCAAAGGCGCCTGCCAAGAAGCGCGCGCCCGCGAAAAAGGCCGCGGCGAAGAAGCCCGCCCGCAAAGCCGCAGTCAGCTGACGCGGTAGAAGGCAAGTTGGTTGCAGCCTGAAGTGCGGACAATCGGCCGGTTATCCGCATTTGCCGGACGATGCTCCATCCTCGCTTGAGCGTTTTCCCTGCTTTCATGCGGGTCCCAGCGATTTTTTCCGCACTATGCCGCAAAGTCCGCATTTGCGCCGAAGCAAGCCGGCCGCGCGGCGCTTTTCGCCAAATGTGGGTATTTGCTGACCATACGGTCAGCTAATGACGCTTGCGCGCCGCGTCCGGCGGGGCGGTGGTGACAGGGTCGTTCATTCCGTCATCATAAACCCTCCATGGAGGGGTGGGACGGATTTTTGTTTCGTAGACGGATCAACGGGATAGATGGTTAACGGGATTCTTTGTCTCTGGCGCAGCGCCCCCACCTCCCCCTTGCGGGAAGGGCTATCGCATATGAAGCCCCGTTTTCTTCTCCCCTCTCCCGCGAGCGGGAGAGGGTTCAGTTTCATATGCGATTGCCTTGCCTTTGCGGGGAGGCGGGAAGCGGTATCACCGTGCTCTGGCTTCTTCCGCCGCGATCCACGCTTCAACGTTCACACGCAACGCCGCAAGCGGGACCGCGCCGTTCTCAAGGACGCGCGCATGAAACGCCTGGATGTCAAAGCGTGCTCCGAGCCGGCGCACCGCTTCGCCGCGCAGCGCGGCGATTTCGAGCCCGCCCGTGTCATACGCGGTCAATTGCCCCGGCAGAACGGCCATTCGATCGAGCAGCACGTCTGCGCTTTCCGCATTGAAGCGCCCGGATTCGATCGCAAACGCTTTGACCTCCTCGTTCGACCATCCGAAGGCGTGCAAACCGGGGTCGAGCACCATGCCGCGCGCGGGCCACGCGCGGCGCGACACCGCGCCATAGCCGCTTGCGTAAAGCCCTGCCTCTTCGCTGAGCGCTTCGGCATAGCGCGCCCAGCCTTCGATATAGGCGGTCGACCCCAAAAGCCGCGTCACCGGATGCAGTCCCTCGATCGACGCCGCTGTCGCCAGTTGCAGATGATGGCCCGGCCAGCCCTCATGCACCGCGACGATTTCAGCTTCGCCGCGCGTTTGCGTTGCCCATTCCTCCGCCGCGATCCGGTAAATTGCTGGGCCTGCGGCTTCCGGCTTTGGTTCGTACCGGGAGGATTGGCCAGCCCCCTTCTGATAGGCGGGATAGGGCTCGACGATCATGTCCTGCCCGGGCAGCGACGCAAACATTGGCGCGACTTTCGCCTTCGTTAGAGGAATGAGCGCGCGGGTCCAGTCGATCAATTCCTGCTCTGTCGAGAAGCGGTTTTCGCGCACGCCGGCAACGCGCTCGAGAATCTCGGCGAATTCCGCCGATCCGGTTAGCGCTTCGCCGCGCTCGATGACGGCCTTTTTGTTCGCCTCGACCGTCGCCTTCCCACGCGCGAATGTCGCCTCCGAGCCGATTTGCGCCGTGTGATACGATCTCAGCATCGCCTCATAACAGGCCGCGCCGTTGGGCAGCGCGGCTATCGACAGACTGTCGCGGGCTGCGGGACGGTAATCGTCGCGCAAGAAGTTCCGAAACGCCTCGATCGCCGGCAGCAAGTCGTTGCCAGCGAGTGTTTTGACGGCGTCCGTAAAAGCGGCGTCGCCCGAGGCGCGCGCGGCAAAAGACGTATACGGAAGAACGCCGGGGCCTGCCGCAATCATCGCGTCAAGCTGGCCGATAACGCGCGCGACTACGCGCTTGGGCGCGGAATATCCGGCGGCAAGCCCGGCGCGGAGATTGGCTTCTTCCTGGCGAAGGAAAGCCGGCAATTGCCGCCAGCGCGCCAGCGCCTCGGCGCGGTCAACGGTCGTCGCGACGGGCTGGGCGTCGGCGGCTTGCGTAAAGGAATTCTGCCAGCCGCTCATATGGTTGACGGACCACAGATGCGCCTCGCAGACACGCAGGCCTTGCGCGGCGCCAATCGACTCCGTCATCGTCCACAAGGCGACGCGGTCAGCTTGCGACGTCAATGCCGCAGCATCAATGGCGGCAAGCCGCTCTCCAAGCTTGTCTTCGACAACGCGCAGCCGAGCCAGCGCGCGCGGGGAATTGTCCTCCATCGCCGCATGATCTTCGGCGATCACATCGCCGGCCCCGGCATAGCTGACAGCGAACGGGACAACTTCGAGAATGGCGGCAAGGTAGTCGTCAGCAATAGCGCGGACTTCAGCGCCCGGATCGATGGCGGGCTGTTTTGCCGGGCTGCCGCAGGCGGCTACGAGCGCACAAAAGCCGAGAGCGACAGTGATGCGCCCCTTCACCCCTCTCCCGCTTGCGGGAGAGGGTCCAACGCATGCGTTGGACCGGGTGAGGGCTCGTGAACTATGCAAAGGCCGCGGTTCTTGTTGACGCCCCCTCACCCCTGTCCCCTCTCCCGCTAAAGCGGGAGAGGGGGACGCTTGCCTTGCTTCTCGCACACCAAATCCCGACACTGCGCTCACTCCTTCAAACTGAACGGCGTGAAATCCGTTTCCTCGTCGTAGACGTCAACGCCTTCCGCGCGCTTCATCGCGCCGACGATGCGCGTCGTGACCGGGACCAGCAGGGCTTCCCACGCGACTTGCAGCACATAATTTGTCGCCATCACCGTGACGATCAGCTGCGGCGACCAGACGCCGGCAAAAGCGAGCGGATAGAAGACGAGTTTATCGACCAGTTGCCCCGCCGCTGTCGAGGCGATCATCCGCTGCCAGAGATTTCGCCCCTGGCTTGCGACTTTCATGCGCGCCAGCACATAGGCGTTGACGAACTCGCCGGCCCAGATGGCAAGGCACGACGCGGCAACGATGCGCGGGGCCTGCGCGAAGTTCAGCGCGAACGCGTCCTGCCGTGAGATCCCGCCAACATCGGCGTTCCAGTCGGGCGACGGCGGCATCGCGGTGATGAACGCCGCCATTGCCGCCGCAAACGCCGCTGCGGCAACGCTCGCCCAGAAGACCCGACGCGCACGGGCGTAGCCATAGACCTCCGTCAGGACGTCGCCGGCGATATAGGAAAACGGAAAGAAGAGGACGCCGGCGCCGAACGACAAACCGGCGATCGACGCGACTTTCCCGGCGCCGATAATGTTCGAGCACACGAGCACGACGCACGCGCCGGCCATGACGAACTCGAAATAGCGAAAGCGATGCGCCGATAGCGCGTCGGCGCGCGCGAGCTTTTCAATCATCAGTGTTGGCGTCATCGCTGGCGTCGGCCCAACCCGTCCAGCCGGGCCCGCGCACAACCCGGCCAGCCTTCGCGCCTGTGTGTGTGCCGTCGCTGAGCGTCAGAGCGCCATTGACAAACGCGTGGCTGACGCCCGTCGCCAGTTGATGCGGCTTGTCGAAGGTTGCCGTATCACCGATGACCGCCGGGTCGAAAACAACGATATCGGCATAGTTGCCCGTCTTGAGCCGCCCGCGCTCCCGGATTTTCAAGGCGTCGGCCGGCAGGCTCGTCAGCCTGCGGATCGCTTCTTCAAGCGGAATGACTTTTTCGTCGCGCACATATTTGCCGAGGAGGCGCGCGAACGTTCCGTATGCGCGCGGATGCGCGTTCGATTTGAGGAACACGCCTTCCGGCGAATAGGCCCCTTCGTCCGAGCCAAACATCATATGCGGCCATTGGATGTTACGGCGGATATTGTCTTCCGACATGAGGAAGTACGCCGTATCGACGCGGCTGTCGTCCTCGATGACGAGATCGACTATCGTGTCCTCGGGGCTCTTGCCGCGCATCAGGGCGACCTCCGCAAGCGTTTTGCCAGTGAGCGGCTTTAGCGCGTCGTTCTTGAAACCGATCAGCAGCACATTGTCGGCGCTGCCAGCGAGTTGATAGAGGCTCTCCCAGCCCTTTGCCGGCGCGCGCATCTCCTTGATGACGCGCTTCCTGGTTTTCGGGTCCTTCAACCGCGCAACCCAGGCGTCATGCCCGCCTTCCTGCACCCAGGGCGGCATCGCGGCGTTGAGCCCCGTCGCGCCGGCCGTATAGGTGTAAATGTTGGCGGAGATATCGACGCCGCCAGCGCGCGCCGCATCGAGTTTTGCCAGCCCCGCGGCGGATTTGTCCCAGTTCGCCCGGCCGGCGGGCTTTAAATGATAAATTTGCGCTCGCGTATCGGCGCCTTTCGCGATGGCGATCGTCTCGTCGATCGCCTCGAGATAGCGATCACCCTCCGAGCGCATATGCGTGATATAACCGCCGCCAAACTCCGCCGCCGCTTTCGTCAGCGCGATCAGTTCATCCGTCTGCGCATAAAATGCCGGCGCATAGATCAGCGAAGATCCGACCCCGAGCGCGCCTTCGCGCATCGCCGCACGGACAAGCTCCTGCATGCGCGCGAGTTCCTCGGCGTCCGGCGCGCGGTCCTCATAGCCAAGCTCGTGGATGCGCACGGTTGTCGCGCCGGCGAAGGAGGCGACGTTCGGCGAAATCCCGCGCGTTTCGAGATGCTCGAGGTATTCGCCAAGGCTCGTCCATGGAATATCGAACTTGATGTCGCCTTGCCGCTTCAGGCTTTCCGCCCGTATTGCCGGGTTGAGCGGCCCCATCGACCAGCCTTCGCCGAAAACTTCGAGCGTCACGCCCTGGCGGATATCGCTCTCGCCGCGACCATCCTCGATCAGCGTTTCCGTTGCCCAGCTCAGCACGTTGATAAAGCCCGGCGCCACCGCGCGGCCGCCAGCGTCAATCTCGGTCGCGGCTTTCGCGCGGCCAAGATCGCCAACAGCTGCGATCCGGTCGCCTTCGATTGCAACATCCGCGATGACGCCTTGAACGCCCGTTCCGTCATAAACCGTCCCGCCGCGGATGATCGCGTCGTAGGACGGCGCTGCCGTGGCGCACGCGCCGAGCGCCAGCGACAGGAAGGCGAGAATTGCGCGTGGTATTTTCATGATCGATGCCCCTTTGGTCGAAAGGAATGCTAGCCCGTTTCGATCGCCCGCGTCAGTCCTTCGGGCGCCGGTCCGTCAGCGCCTTGATGACGCCCCTCAGCGTGCGGACTTCGCCCTCGGTAAGGCCCGCGCGGATAAGGCTTGCGCGCAGCTTGCGCTGCTGATGCGGGCGCTTTTCTTCCGGATAGAAGTATTTCTGGCGGTCAAGCTCGGCGAACAGGTGATCGATGAGCCCTTCGAACTGCTCACGCGTCGCCGGCGCCGCGCCGTCGAGATCGGACGGCGGCGCCGCATAGCCGTCCGCCTTTGCCCATTCATAGGCGAAGATACCTGCGGCCTGCGCGAGATTGAGCGAGGCGAATGCCGCATTGACAGGGATCGATACGATCGCGTCTGCCCGCATCACGTCGTCGTTCGAAAGGCCGGTGCGCTCAGGGCCGAGCAGCAGCGCGCAAGGCTGCCCCTCATCGATGCGCGCCTTGATTTCGCGGGCGGCATGGTCCGGCGTCAGCACCGGCAACAGCGCTTCGCGCGGGCGCGCGGTCATCGCCATCACAAAGCGCTGTTCGGCGAGCGCGGCCGTCGTCGTGGCGAAAACCTGAGCGCGGTCGACTACCATCGCCGCCCCCGACGCCATCGCGGTCGCCTTCTCGTTTGGCCAGCCGTCGCGCGGGTTGACCAGGCGAAGGTCCGTCAACCCGAAATTCAGCATGACCCGCGCAACAGCGCCGATGTTCTCGCCAAGCTGCGGTTCAACAAGAACCAGTGCAGGGCCCGGACGCTCGACGTGGTCAAGGCGGCTGACCCGCTGTTTTGGATGGGCCGTTTGATTGTCCATCCGCTATCTATCGCCGCCGCACAGCCGCTTTCAACAAGGGCGCGCCAACCGGTCTCGCGCTGCCTTTGCGCGTGCTGGCGAGGGTGCTATAGCCACGCCCGCACCCCCTCGCCCGCCTGCTGTCCCAGGGAAAATTCATGAAGAAAATCAAGGTCGAAAATCCCGTTGTCGATATGGACGGCGACGAGATGACGCGGATCATCTGGCAGATGATCAAAGACAAGTTCATCCACCCCTATCTCGATATCGACATCAAATATTTCGACCTCAGCATCGAGGAGCGCGACCGCACCGCCGATCAGGTCACAATCGATTCGGCCGAGGCGACGAAGAAATACGGCGTTGCGATCAAATGCGCGACCATTACGCCGGATGAGGCGCGGGTGAAGGAATTTGGCCTCAAGGAAATGTGGAAGTCGCCGAACGGCACCATCCGCAACATCCTTGGCGGCGTTGTCTTCCGTGAGCCGATCATCATCTCAAATGTGCCGCGCCTGGTGCCGGGCTGGACACAGCCGATCATCATCGGCCGCCATGCGTTCGGCGACCAGTATCGCGCTACCGACATGACCTTCCCCGGCAAGGGAAAGCTCACCATGAAGTGGGAAGGCGAAGACGGCGCGGTGATCGAAAAGGAAGTCTACAAGGCGCCGTCCGCCGGCATCTATCTGGCGATGTACAATCTTGACGATTCGATCCGCGACTTCGCGCGCGCGTGTTTCAACTACGCGCTGGCGCGGAAATACCCGATCTATCTGTCAACGAAGAACACGATCCTCAAAAAATATGACGGCCGCTTCAAGGATATCTTTCAAGACCTGTGGGACACGGAGTTCAAGACACAGTTCGCGCCGTTCAAAGGCACATATGAGCATCGCCTGATCGACGACATGGTCGCCTCCTGCATGAAATGGTCGGGCGGCTATGTGTGGGCGTGCAAAAATTATGACGGCGACGTGCAGTCGGACACCGTGGCGCAAGGCTTTGGCTCGCTCGGGCTGATGACGTCGGTCCTGCTGACGCCGGACGGCAAAACCATGGAAGCCGAAGCCGCGCACGGCACCGTCACGCGCCATTACCGCCAGCACCAGAAGGGCGAGGAAACCTCAACAAACCCGATCGCCTCGATCTTTGCGTGGACAAGGGGCCTTGCCCATCGTGGCAAGCTCGACGGCAACGCCGAGCTGATCCGCTTTTCCGAAACGCTCGAGAAAACCGTCATCCGCACGGTCGAAAAAGGCTTCATGACGAAGGACCTCTCCGTCCTGATCGGCGCCGAGCAGAAATGGATGACGACGGTCAAGTTCCTCGACAAGGTCGACGAACATTTTCAGGCAGCGATGGCGGGGTAGGAGGTGACTATACCACAAACTATTTTTTGTGGTATAGTGATGAGTAGTAGCACTGCATGGCGCGACCATTGGTGCATTGCGCTTCGCTTGATGCACCCTACAGTCTGAGGAAGGCGCCAGACGTCAAGGCCTTGCTCAAAGCACTCGAATGAGTCTCTATCAAATCATATGGGGGCTTGGCGCCGATGCACGCCCCGGCGTTCGCGGGTGTCGCTTCGCTCGACCCGCCCTACAAGTATTCGATGCCCTCTTCCCTATCAAACGCCGCGCAAGATCTCATTGACCGCGGCGAGCC
>JBJXFO010000032.1:0-22325 GCA_046154725.1 Parvularculaceae bacterium
GATAATGATCCCGCCGCCGGCGGCGCCGCTTGAGGCAAGGCCGGCGCCCGGGGTTCCCGTGCCGTCATTGGTGGTGCCAGCGCCCCCGCCGCCGCCCATGAGGACAAGCGCTGCGCCCTGCGACGCAACGCCGGCGCCGCCCCAGCCGCCGGTCTGCGCACACCCCGTCGGCGCAGTTGGACACCAGGCATGGCCGCCGCGGCCGCCGCCGCCATGCCCGGCGCCGCCGCCGCCGCCGGTGTTTTCGTCGTTGTTCAACGGATCGCCGTCCGTGCCGCCGCCGCCCGCATTGCCGGGGGCGCCGCGCGCATTCGACCCGTTCGGATAGCCTTCAACGCCGGTGTCGAGCAAAGCGCTTGCGTTCAGCACATAACGCGGCGTGCCGGCGACGCCCTCGCCCTTTGCAGCATTGAGATTGCTTGACGCCGCCGTGCGCCGGTCCGTGTTGGCGAACAGCCCGAGAGCGCCGCCAAGCTGGCGCCCGCCGCCGCCGCGAAAGCCGAGGCCATCGACCGACACGATGCCCGCGGAGAAGGTCAACTGACTGGCAACATCGAGGACGACAACGCCGCCCGACGCGCCATTCCAGGCCGGCGCGGTCACCGTCCCGGCGATTGTCGCATCGTCATATTGGGGTACACGGATCACCTGAAAGCGCCGCTGGCCAGCGATGGCGCTCGCCGCGGCATTGGTGAAGTCGATGCCCGTCGAGGCGGCAATCGTCAGCACGCCGCCCAGAACCGTCACCGCACTCGTCGCCCGCGCGAAAGCGAATTGTCCGGACCGTCGCAGACCTGTGGCGCCGCTGTCAGGGGAACCACCAGCGCCGTCGCCGTAGGTGTCGTCATTATCGCGATCAAAGTCGGCGTCCTGCATCTGGATGATGAGCACCAGATCGCCAGCCGCAATCGGCGTCGCTGCGCCTGTCGCGGCGCCCAGCGTCAAAAGTGTTCCGCCCGCGCTCAGGCTGGAGGTCGCCGGGAAATAGGTGTTGACGACGCCGGAAATCGTCGCCGAGCCTTGCGCCGCGGGCGTCGCGCAGTCGTTGGCGCGCGCCAATGTCCCGGTGGCAAAGATACCGGCGAGCATCGATAGAAGTCCCCGCCGCGTCGCGGACATTCTCTCCTGCTTCCTGCCACAGCCTGAAAATAAGCGCGCTATGGTTAACAGAATGCGAGCTTCGCCCCCCGGGGGGAGGAATCGCCCCCGAACAGCCCTTCATTTCAGACCGGGTTCAGATCGGGTATGGAGACATCGCGAAGGCACAGGACAAGGGGCCCACCATGACGGAGATCGTCGTCGAAATCGCGCATGGCGTCCTCGCCGTAACGATGAACCGCCCGGAGGCGCTCAATGCCTTCAACCCGCCGCTGTTGACGCAATTGACGGCCGCCATCCGCAAAGCCTCGACCGAGCCCGGCGTCGGCGTCGTCGTGCTCGCGGGCGCCGGTCGCGCGTTTTCCGCCGGCGTCGATCTGAAGCTGTTGCAGTCGATGTCGTTCGACGCAGGACGGCTCGGCGGCGCGTTTGACGGCGAAGCGGCGGCGGCGGCGAGCGCCATTCGGCATTGCCTGAAGCCCGTGATCGCCAAGGTGCATGGCGCCTGCTTTACCGGCGCGCTTGAACTGGCGCTGCATTGCGATTTCATTATGACGACAGTTGATACCAAATTCGGCGACACGCACGCCAAATGGGGCTTGAGGCCGACCTGGGGCATGAGCCAGAATCTTGCCCGCGCGGTCGGCGCGCGGCGCGCGCGCGAGTTGTCATTCACGGCGCGGACATTTACCGGCGCAGATGCTGCGCGCTGGGGCCTTGCCAATGACGCGCTTCATGACCGGGACGCCCTCGATGCGCATGTTGCCGCGCGCGCGGCTGAAATCGTTGCTGGCAGCCGCGGCGCAGTCAGCGCTTACAAAAAACTCTATGCTCTGCATGAGGAATATCGCCCGCTCGAAGAAGCGCTGGAAACCGAAGTAGAGCTTGAGTTTCCCGAGATCGACGATACGAACGAGCGCCTTAAAGGGTTTGCGCGATGAGGCCGAGGCTTGTTGTCGATGTCGTCTCTGACATCGTCTGTCCGTGGTGTTATGTCGGCGTCAAATCGTATATCGCCGCGCGCGAAGCGCTGGCGGGCGAGTTCGATATCCTGACGCGCTATCGCCCGTACCAGCTCAACCCCGACACGCCGCGTGAGGGCGTAGACCGGCACGAGTATTACCGGCACAAATTTCCAGACGCCGAACGCCTCGCCGCAGCGCGCGACGCGATCAGGGCGAACGCGCGCGAAGCTGGATTTGATTTCGACCCGTCGGCGCCCGCACATCTGCCCAACACGCTGAAGGCGCATCAGACGATCGCCTTTGCCGCGCGTCTCGGGCTTCAGGAAGAAACGTTGCTCGCGGTCTATCGTGCTTTCTGGGACGAGCTTGCCAAGATCGGCGACGAACGCGCGTTGATCGAGATTGGCCAGCGCGTGGGCCTTGACACGGCAGAGCTGTCGGCGGCGCTCGCCTCCGACGACGACGCTGCCCGCATTGCCGAAGACGCGGGCAGCTTTCGCCGCGCCGGCGTTTCCGGCGTGCCAACCTTTATCGTCGGGGAGCGAACAGGATTTTCCGGCGGCATGCCGCCCGCCTCAATCGCTGCCGCCTTGCGCGAAGCCGCGCGCCACAACCTTGGAGCCATTGTATGAAAAAGTTCATTGTCCTGAGCGCTCTCGCCGCTGTTGCAACAGCGCCCGCTCTCGCCGGCGAAGGCAGCGCCTGGCTCGCCGGCGCCATCTCATCGGCGAGACAGGGCGCGGTCATTGACATTCCGGCGGGCGACTATGACCTAACCGACCAGAAGATCGACCGCTCGATCACGCTCAGAGGATCGCCCGACGGCAAGACCGTTTTGCGCTCAGCGTCGGTAACGGAGAAGGGCGTTCTCGTGCCGCTCGCAGGCGTCAACTTGCGGGTCGAGAACATCACCTTTGAGGGTGCGAAATCATGGAGCCGGAACGGCGCCGGCATCCGCCATGAGGGCAGCGACCTCACTGTCGTCAACTGCCGCTTCATCGGCAATGAAGACGGCATCTTGTCGACGGGCGACAAGAAGGGCGTCATCACCATCGAGCGCTCGCTGTTCAGGGACAACGGCTTTGGCGACGGTCAAAGCCACGCCATTTACGTCGATGGCGCCGCGCTCGTCGATGTCAGGGCCAGCAAATTCGTTGGTACACGCATCGGTCATCACCTGAAGAGCCTTGCTGACAGGACGATCGCTCGCGGGACAACCTTTGACGACGGCGTCGGCCGTGGCAGCTATGCGATCGACGTTTCAAAGGGCGGCGACGTCGTCATAGAAAACAACAGCTTCATCCAGGCGGCGGACGCGGAAAATTATTCGATCATCAATTACGACTTGACGCGCGGCGGAAGCGCGGCAGGGCTCGTCGTTTCCGGCAACGCCGTCGTCAATCGCTATGACGGGGGCGTCTTTCTGAGGAATGATACTAAACTTGTCCCCTTGATGTCGGCGAACACGATCGAAAACCTCGGGAAAAAGCCGCTCGCGCTTACCAATCCCGGCTCCCCCAAGCCGCGGGCGAATTAGGATCTGCACATTTGCGCTTGACGCCGCCGCGTGCGCTTATTCTAGTGTCGCTCGCGACTTTGACTGGGCCTTTCGACCGCATGCGCCGTCGTTTCAAACGCCTGCCGAGTTGCTGCGCTGCGGCGCTGCACCCTGCGCCGCCTCTACGCCTGACAGGAGAGTTCTGATGGCGACCGGAAAAGTGAAGTGGTTCAATGAGACCAAAGGCTTTGGCTTCATCACGCCAGACACTGGCGGCAAGGACGTGTTCGTACATATTTCCGCCGTGCAGAAGGCGGGGCTGCAAGGTCTGAAGGACAACCAGAAGATCAGCTATGATCTCGCCGACGAGCGCGGCAAGACATCGGCGACAAACCTCAAAGTCATGTAAACGCGCGTTCGGCTTCGCGCCTCGACGGTTGCATACGCCGGCCCCCTCGCGGGAGGCCGGCGCTTTATTGCTAGAAATTGCCGGTCAGAGCGACGCGGATATTCCGGCCCGGCAGCGGAGCGACATCCTTGAGGAACGACGTGTGCAGCCGCGCCTCCTCGTTCGACAGGTTGAGAGCCGAGACGCGCAGCGCCAGCGGGCTATCCTGTCCCATCGGGCGCAGCGTCAGATAAAGGTTGTACTGCGTATAACTGTCCGTCCGAATTTCATCAAAACCAACGCGGTTCTGGTCGCTCGCGTAATCAAGCTCGCCGCGCAAATCGGCGATCGGCGAGCGCGCTTCAAGTGCGAACAGGCCCGAGAACGGCGGAATGCGGGGCAGATCGCCAGTTGCCGACGCGTCCGCTGTTGCCCGCACATAGTCGGCCGCGAGATGGGTGTGAAAATGCACCGCGCCAGCGCTGAATAGCTCCGCGTCGATCTCGGCTTCAAGGCCTTTGAACGTCGCGTCGGTCGCGATGTATTCAAAGGTCGGGAAGAACTCGCCATCGACGTCGGTGTCAACGCCTGTCGCATTCTCGAAGATGAAGTCCTTGTACGACGTATAAAAGCCGTTGAGCGTCAGTGAAAAGCGGTCATGGCCATAGCGCGCCGTCGCCTCGACGCCGCGCGCGGTTTCTTTCCCGAGCGTTGGATCTCCGACCTCGAATGAGCCCGTCGCCAGATGCAGGCCGTCCGAAAAGAGTTCCTCCGGAGAGGGCGCGCGTTCCGTGCGCAGGCCGGTGACGCCAAAGAACAGGCCGTCAGCGGGTGTAATGCTGACCCCGGCGCTGACCGACCAAGCGTTAAAATCGAGATCGGCGCCAATGTCGTCGGCCTTGTGGCTGGTCTTTTCAAACCGCCCGCTGACGTCAAAGCGGAAAGGACCTTGCGAATATTCCTTCAGCGCGAATATGCCATATTGGCTGGTTTCGGTCGCCGGCAGGAACGCTTCATCGCCGATCGCCGCAAAGTCGCGCGAGCGCCATTGAAATCCGAGCGCGCCGTTCAGCGCGCCGGACCCCAGAGTGACGGTCTTGTCGACAAGCTCAAGGCGCCCCTCGACGCCCTCATTGGCGAACACGGTGCCCGGCGCACCGTCGGGTTCAAACTCCGTATGCGTATAATCGGCATAGCCGGCGCGCAGCTTTACCTGCTTGAACAGCGCCAGGTCGGCGTCGAACTCACTATTAAAATCGAGCCGCCGCTGGCGCAGATCGATGCTTGGGCCGGTTCCATCGTCAAGCGCTTCGGCGCTGCCCGGGATGAAATACAAGGAATCGATCGCAGTTGCAGATAGCCCCGCGAACCCGTTACCGAACACGAGTGAGGCGCCTACCGATCCGGTTTGCGATTTTGCGCTGGAGCTTGGCAGGACGTCGCGCGTCGTGTCAGCGCCCGCGCCCATCGGGTCGGCCGCATCGATCGCGCGGCGGCGCGCGGAATTCGTAAAGCCGGGAATCTTGTAGTTCTCAGAATCGCGATAGCCGCCCTCGCCATGAAAGACGAGGCCGCCGTCGCCAAATTTGGCGAGTGTCACGTCAAAGCCGCCGGCCGCCTCAACGCCGTCATCGACGCTCGAAAGCCCGACCCGGATCGCGCCGTCTGCCCCGCCTTCCGGAAGCTCTGACGGAATGCGGCCTGAAAAAACATTGACGACGCCGCCCGCGGCGGATGATCCATAGAGCAGCGTCGAGGCGCCGCGCACGATTTCGATGCGCTCGGCCGTTGCAGGTTCTATCGCCACCGCGTGATCGACGCTGGTCGCCGAGGCGTCGTTCGAACCGATACCGCTGTCGAGAATGCTGATGCGGTCGCCGCCGAGGCCGCGAATAACCGGGCGCGACGCGCCGGGGCCAAAGAAAGTCGAGGAGATGCCGGGCTGGCGGCGCAAGGTCTCGCCGATCGACGATTCGAGATCGCGCTGCAGCTCTTCCCCCGACAAAACAGTAACGCCGCCGACGGTCTCGGCAACGCTGCGGTTCAAGGGCGAGGCGGTAACGACAATCTCGTCGCGCGCGGCATCTTCCTGGGCAAGCGCGAACGAAGGCGACAACAAGGCAAGAATCGACGCGGACGCCGACAGATAAAGTCTGGTGGTCATGACAAGGTCCTGATGCTGATCGATTGAAACTGGTAACCGCTTGGAGCCCGTTAGGGGGCGCCAAGCGGCAGGCTTTCAAAATTCCGGCGGATCAGAGGAGGGGCGGCGCCCTTGGACTTGCGGCGCGAACGGCGATTTCCGTGAGCAGCGCGGCGGGAATCGGAACTTGCGCCATGCCGAGGCGCAACGCCGGCGCCGAGATCACGGGAGCGAGCGCAACCGGGTCGTCAGATGCGGCACCCGCGAGGCAATATGCGCATTCGGCGGCGGAATGGGATTGAAGCTGATCGGGGGCAGCGCCGGCATGGGTTGCAAATAGCGCCTGCGCGATGATGAACATCATCACGGCCAGCAGGCGGCCGACCGAGGTCGGCAAGCGTTCGCGCGTCGCACCCATTTTGGAACGATACCATCGATGGGATTCTATAACAATTGGTTCAACGGATCGGGGAGTCCTGGACGCAGAGTGCCGCGAGCCGATAGCGAAGGCGGGTAGTGGCGATTGGCGCGCTCACTCCGCGCGGTTCATAAAGGCGGCAAGCAGCTCAGTGGCGATCGGGGCCAGATCGCTGATCGACTCGCCGCCTTTGTTCGTCATCAACGAGAGAACTATTCCTCGCTCGCGCGCGATGACGAAGATTGAGCGGCTGCCAACGGACACTCCGTTGTGATGAATGAGCGGTCCGGCGCCGTCGATGTCCCAGCCCCCGACCCGCCAGCCATGCGCATAAATCTGCGCATCCTCCGACGCGGCGCCAGGCGGGACGGCAAGCAGCGCCCCCTGCACTTCCTCCGGCAGCAGGCGTTCGTCGGTCATCGCCAGTCCAAGGCGCGCCATGTCGCCCGGCGAGGAGCGATATCCGCCAGACGGCACACGAATGCTGTTGTCAACCGCGAAAGCCCGTTTGTATCCGCGCGGCTCGATATCGTAGAACCCGACATGGTCTTCGTCAGTAAGCGTATCGACGCGCAAGGTTTCAAGGCCCAAAGGACTCGCGACCGCGCGATCGACAAAGACATCGAAACTCTGGCCGCTCGCGGCTTCCACGGCGAGTCCCGCAAGATTGTAACCAAAGGAGGTGTAGGCAAACCCGGCCCCCGGGTTGAACAAAAGCGGGTCGCGCTCGAAGACGCTCACCGCGTCGCGCACCGAGGTGAAGTGCCGCCGGTTGAGATGCTCCCAGATCGGGAAACACAAGCAGATGCCGTAATTGCGAACGCCCGCGCGGTGGCTCATGGCCTGACCGAGCGTCACGTCTCGCACCGGCGCATCGAGAGATGGGTCAAGCGACCCTAAGCTCGCGCCGAGGTCGAGCTTGCCTTGCGCCATCAGCGTGCCAACCGCGATGGCGGTCACGGCTTTGGAACTAGACCCGAGGCGGAAGCTGTCATCGAACGATACCGGCGTTCGCGACTGAAGGTCAGAAAAACCAATGGCGCCGCGCCAGGCAAGTTGCCCGTCAACGGCAATCGCCGCGGAGAGCGCCGGAAAGTCGCCTGAGGCGTAAGCCCCGCGCAGGACGGCGTTGGCGCGTGCGGCGCTATCGTCGCGCGCAGTTCCGCGAACGTCGAACACAGCCGGTGCGACTTGCCGGTCAGGCATCGGCGTCCAGCCCAAATTGTAAACAAAGATCGGCTCCAGCAGCTTGAACGCAACAAAGCCGACACTGGCGATCGCGATCGTCGTCATTGCCGTGCGCAACGGCCCTCGTCCGTTAGACGTCATGGTTCCAATCCCTTGTTGCGAAATTCGACGGCGGTCGCCGGGTCCTGCCAGAAAAACAGATCGTCGAGGCTGGATCCGAAAGTGGCGGCCAGCTTCATGGCGAGTTCGAGCGACGGCGCGTAGCGTCCCGTCTCAAGCGCGACGATCGTTTGCCGCGTAACGCCGACGATCGACGCCAGGTGCGCTTGCGTCATCTCCCGGTTCGCGAACCGCATCCTGCGCAAATGATTGCCGATCGTCAGCGCGCTCATGGGGCTGTCTCGGCGCGGGCGTCAGGCCGGTAGAGTGCGAGTTGCAAGGCGACCATTGCGAGATAGGAAAAAAGCAGGAGCGCGACGATGACATTGCCGAGGACGAAGTTATCGATGTTTTCGCGCCATGGCCGCGGCGCGAACGCCAAAAAGAGCGCCAGCGCAAATACGGCAGCGGCAAGCATCGCATAGCCACCCGCGACGCCGCGCGCGACGATTTTGTCATGCCGCTCGTCCGTAACGCGCGCATCGCGGCGGAAAACGACACAGGCAATCATGAAGGCGAAAGTCAGGACCCAGGAGTCAACGGCGATGCTGTTGCCTTGACCGACGTGCAGATCGATGTGCGGATGCATAAGCGCGGTCAGAAGATGATCGCCGATCAGCGCGAGGCCAGCTGCGCGCAACCATAGAACGCGCTCTGGCGCGCCAGGGCTGAAGTCGGGATCGCCTTCGGCGCGTAACCATCGGTGGCGCGCGGCCATTGCCCAGCCAACAAGCAAGGCGGCGCCGAACCACCCCATAGCGATTTGCAAGTGGATCGTCAGGAGAGCCAACCCCGCGCCGGCGGCAAGTGCGACTCCAAGAAAAGCGACCAGCCGCGCCATTGCGACCCTTTCCGCGACAAGATAAATGTCTTCTAAAGCAGACATAATGTCTGGTCAAGCGGACTCGCATCGCCTCTGGCGTCGCCTTCGACATCAAGAGCCGTGCACATGCGAAGCGATTTCGGTTTTGATCGCATCGGCTGCAGATTTGCCGGCGGTCATTGCCCGTCGCAGGGGCCCACCGTCGATATCAATGGCTCCAGCCGCGCATCGAGGAGCCGAGCACGACGCTGACGCGCCCGCGCCATTCTTCAAGGAGTTCTGCGTTCGCGCGCCGCCTTATGCCGAAGCTTCGCAAAAGCTCGGTGCGCGGCGAGGCGCGCGATCCGAACGTCGCTGCGACCTTGGGAAACCAGTAATCGACGCTGTCGTTGATGCCGGCTTTTGCCTCGCGCCCGCGCGCGCCGATGGAGTCGAGGCCTTCGCGGCCAAGCTCGGCGTGGCGCTGTTCGCGCGGAAGGATCGCCCGGAACGCCTCGGCCAGCGGCTGATAGGACAAGATCGCGTAGTCGCTGAGCTGGATCACGGTCGCTGTGCCCATCAACACGTTGAGAACGACCGAGTCTGTCCATCCAGCGATTGGATAATGAAAGACGTTGAGGCGCATGTCGCCGGACTGTCGCGTGACGCCGATATCGTCATGGCGTCCAATGCGCGCCGCCCACGGATGAACGTTCTGATAGCGCGCGATATTGGCGCCGAAGTTGCCCATGATGGCAAGCACGCGCCCGGCATGATCGAGTTTTTCAAGCACGATGCGCGAGGCGGCGATGCGTTCCGTGACGCCAGGGCCGAGATTGATGCAGTCGGCAAACCCTGCGGCGCCCGCCAGCTCTGAATCAACGAAGCTCGCCATCAGACGCATCAACTCGGCGCGATAGCGCGCCGGGGCGTTATCCGGCGCCGACAATTTGCCGCCGCGCGCGAGGTAGTCGAGAATGTCGCTGTCGTCGCTCATCTATTGATCGTAATCGACGGTGATCGCTGCTGTGCGCGGATGGCTCTGGCACGTCAGGATATAGCCCCGCGTCACCTCATAGTCTTCCAGCGCGTAATTTGCCTCCATCTCGACCTCGCCGTCGATGAGCTTTGCGCGGCACGTCGAGCAAACCCCTGCTTTGCAGGCAAAAGGCGCGTCGATTGAGGCGGAGAGCGCCGCGTCGAGCACGCTCTGGCCCTCGGCGATCGCAATCTCGCGGCGGGCGCCATCGAGAACGATTGTCGCCATGGCGGCGCCTTCATGCGCACGCGCGGCTGTGGCCGCTTTCGGTTTTGCGCGCATCGCGCGCGGGCTCGAGAACAGCTCGAACTTGATTGACGCTTCGGGAAGGCCGTGCGCTTTGAGCGCATCGGCGACAGCCAGCATCATCGGCTCCGGCCCGCAGATGAAAGCAAGGTCGGCGGCGCTTACATCGATCCAGCGCGTGAACAGCGCCTCGCATTTGGCGCGGTCGAGGCGGCCTGAGAACAGATCGATCTCGCCCGCTTCGCTTTCGAGCACGTGCACAAGGTTGAGCCGGCCGAGATGGAGGTTCTTCAAATCCTCAAGCTCTTCGCGGAACATGATCGCCGAGGTCGAGCGGTTGCCATAGACAAGCGTGAATGATGATTTCGGCTCGCGCGCCATCACGGTGCGGATGAGGCTGATCATCGGCGTGATGCCGGAGCCGCCGGCGAAACCGAGATACCGGCGTGGCTCATCGGGGTTAAGCGGCGCGTGAAAGTTGCCCATGGGGGGCATCGCTTCAAGCGTGTCTCCAATCTTGACCTCGTCGTTGACAAAGGAAGAAAACCAGCCGCCCTCTACGCGCTTGACGCCGACGCGAAGCAAGCCGTCATCGAGCCCTGCGCAAATTGAATAGGAGCGGCGCATTTCTTCGCCGTCGAAGACGCGGCGAAAGGTCAAATATTGCCCCTGAATGAACCGAAACGCGTCTCGCGCTTCCAGCGGCGGCGCCAAAGTCAGCACCACCGCATCGCGCGTATCGCGCCGGATCCCGGTGACGGTCAGCGGATGGAAGCGCGCCATCAAAAACTCTTGAAATAGTCAAACGGCTCAAGGCAATCGCCGCACCGCCATGCCGCCTTGCAGGGCGTCGATCCGAAGCGGCTCACCTCTTCGACGCACGCCGACCCGCAGCGCGGGCACGCCCCCGGCGCATTCGCCTTCAGCGCGCCGGCGCAAGCGGCGCCCTCGTGCGGGGCAATGCCATAGGCGCGAAGCTTCTCCCGCGCGGCCGGCGCGATCCAGTCTGTTGTCCATGCCGGAGACAATTGCGTCTTGATCCGTACACGGTCGATACCATGCTCGCGCAGGGCGTTCTCGATGTCGATTGCGATCACGGCCGTCGCCGGGCAGCCCGAATAGGTTGGCGTCACCGTCACGACGAGCGTGTCGCCCTCCCACGCGATATCGCGAACGATGCCAAGATCGTTGACTGACACGACGGGAATTTCCGGGTCTGGCACGCCGTCGAGCCACCGTTTGATGTCTGCCAACCCTGGTCGCGCCATGACGATGCTCACCATGTCGCCCCGGGATAGGCGCGCGGCAGAAACTGCATTTCAGCGATCAGGCGGCCGAAC
The DNA here is from genome assembly GCA_046154725.1 of Parvularculaceae bacterium. Taxonomy (GTDB): domain Bacteria; phylum Pseudomonadota; class Alphaproteobacteria; order Caulobacterales; family Parvularculaceae; genus Amphiplicatus. The sequence continues at coordinate 11,285 of JBJXFO010000032.1, forward strand.
TCTTCGCTATGGCGCCCCGTCTTGCCGCCAAGGCGCGCCGGCCCTTTTGGCAAGATCAAGGTCGCGTCCCGTGTCACGGTCGCGATTGTTGCGTCGCTGTCACGTGCGACCTCTTCAAGCCGGGGGCCGAGCGCGTGCAACGCAATAGACTCATCGACCGCATCCGGCGCCGTCAACTCACGCGCGAATGGAAAGAGGAGATCGAGCGCTCCTTGCATCCGCGCGCGGCTTTCTGCGGTTCCGTCTCCAAGGCGGATGACAAGATCGCTCGACCGGTTAAGGTGATAGCGGGCTTCCTTGGCCGATTTCTCCGCGATGTCAGCAACACGGCTGTTCGTAGACTGACAAAGTGCGTTCAGCATCGGCAGATGCCAGGCGTCAAACAGGAACTGGCGCATCAGGGTCTGACCGAAATCGCCATTCGGCTGCTCGACAAGCAGGACGTTCTGAAATGCGCGTGTATCGCGAAGGAAGGCAAGATCGTCGGCGCTACGGCCTTTGCCTTCAACGTCACCCGCAAGAGAGAGCCACATTTTCGCCTGACCGATGAGATCAAGCCCGACATTGGCGGTCGCGATATCTTCTTCGAGCGCCGGCGCATGGCCGCACCATGCCGCAACGCGCTGGCCGAGGATCAGCGCGTTGTCGCCCATGCGCAGTGCGAGGTGAAAAAGCGGCAGCGCCGTCACATATGCCCCACATCGTCGGGGATATCGTAAAAAGTCGGATGACGGTAAACTTTGGAATTCGCCGGCTCGAACAGCGCTTCCTTGTCGCCGGGCGCCGACGCCGTGATCTCTACCGCCTTCACGACCCAGATCGACACGCCCTCATTGCGGCGCGTGTAGACATCGCGCGCATTGTTGATCGCCATTTCCGCGTCGGGCGCATGCAAGGACCCGACATGGCGGTGCGCCTGCCCGTGCTGGCCACGGATGAAGACTTCCCAAAGCGGCCATTCAGCGGTCATAGGTCGCCGCTATACGCGTTCGCATCGACCGGCGACTCAAATGCAATAAAGAGCGTGCAGGGCGCGTCGCTTTCGCAAACCGCTTTATGCGGCTTCGTCGCTGGTCCGAAGGCGTAATCGCCTATCGACAACGTTGCGGGGGCCTGCCCCAGATAGGACACGGTTAGCTGACCCGTCACCAGGATCATCCGCTCCGCGGAGGTATGCGAGTGCGGCGGAATTTCGTACCCCGCGGGCACTCGGAGAAATATGTCGGCATTGGAACCGGCGGGGTCGCCATGCAGGACAGCAATCTCGCACCCTGACGGAAAAATAGGCGGACACGGTCCCCACGCGAGGTCCACATCGCCGCTGGAGATCGAGAGGGCGCCCTCCGGTTGTGCCGCGGCGCGACTCTTATCGCCGCACCCGGACGCCATCATCGCCGCCGCCGCGCACGATAGAAGAATGATCAATGATTTCATGTGAACCCTCCTCGTATAAGTTTCTAAGATCTTCTACTCCGCCGCCATCTTCCGCGCCGCGCTTTTTTGCGCATACGCCGTCAATCCGTCGCGGAACCACGCTCCGTCATCCCATGCTTTCCGGCGCGCCGCCATGCGTTCGGCGTTGCACGGGCCATTGCCGCTCAGCACTTCATAAAATTCCGTCCAATCGATCGCGCCGAAATCGTATCCGCCTTTGGCTTCGTTCCACTTCAAATCGAGATCGGGAACCTTGAGGCCGATAAACTCCGCCTGCGGAACGGTCTGATCGACGAATTTCTGGCGCAGCCCATCATTGGTGTCCTGCTTGATCTTCCACGCCATCGACTGCGCGGAGTGGACGCTGTCGCCGTCGGGCGGGCCGAACATCATCAATGCCGGACCCCACCAGCGATTGAGCGCGTCCTGCGCCATCTCGTGCTGTGCGTCATTGCCGCGCGCCAGCGCCATCATGATGGCGTAGCCCTGACGCATGTGAAAGCTTTCTTCCTTGCAGATGCGCACCATGGCGCGCGCATAGGGCCCGTAGGAGCAGCGCTGGAGCGGCACTTGATTCATGATCGCGGCGCCATCGACCAGCCAGCCGATCGCCCCGATATCGGCCCAGGTGAGCGTCGGGTAATTGAAGATTGACGAGTATTTCGCCTTGCCCGCCAGCAATTGCGCGGTCATCTGGTCGCGGCTGACGCCGAGCGTTTCCGCGGCGCAATAAAGGTAGAGCCCGTGCCCCGCCTCGTCCTGCACTTTGGCGAGGAGGATCATCTTGCGGTCAAGCGTCGGCGCGCGGCCGATCCAGTTGCCCTCTGGCAATTGACCGACGATCTCCGAATGCGCGTGTTGCGAGATCTGGCGGATCAGGGTCTTGCGATACCCCTCCGGCATCCAGTCTTTGGCCTCGATCTTGATGCCGGCATCGACGCGGGTCTGGAAGGCGCGCTCCTCCGGGCCCATATCGTCGAGGGATTTAACCCCCTCGCCGGTCGATTTCACTTCCTGCGCGTACATTGGTCGCCTCCGTCGTTGGCGTCGCGATCATACGATTCCTTGACCAGTCGGTCAACGAATTACCCGCCGCTCGATTTGGCGACTAATATCACTCCCGGCAGGCCGTGAAAGCCCGCATCGCAGGTCAGCACGTCAGCGCCATACGCCAGAGCGGTAGCGTAAACGATGGCGTCAGCCGTCGCGAGTTTGTTCACAGCGTTGATATGCGCTGCAGAAAGGGCGATCGAGGTCTGGAGAGGAGCGACTTGGAACGTACTGGAAAGCGCGATCGTTCGATCGGCCGCGTCTTCACCCACCTCGCGCATCAACCACTTCGCGAGCTCCAGCTGCACGATCGTCGGCACAAGCCAGTCGTCCGGCGCTGGGAGGTGCTGCCTGATCTCAGCGCCGGCCGGCGAGTTCACGAACCACTCAATCCAGGCCGACGTGTCGACGACGCGCATCAGAACCGGTCGTTGCGATCGCGATAGCGGCTGGAGTCCTTCCCTTCCGCAATCCCGCGCAACTCTTCAAAAGTGGGCACCGGCACCAAGAGTACGCTGTCGCCTTTCGCTATGAACGCGAATTTCTGTCCCGGTTTCCACTGGCGGGCGGTGCGCACGGCTTTGGGGATCGAAATCTGGAACTTTTCAGAGAGGGTTGCGGTGTCAGCCATTTCTTACGTTTCCGATGTCGATAAAGGTATAGTAAGAAACGGTAGCTGGTTCAAGCTAAATTTGGTGGTTCGTCGCTTAAAAACGCTTAATCGAACTCACATCTGCCGAATCATGCCGAAAACTCGCTCCCGGCGCTAATGCACAATGGGGACGGCGTATCATTGCGGCGTCGTCGCGGCTTGCTCCGACGGCTTTTCTATAAATGTGCCGACAAGCTTGCCGTCATCTGCATCAAGCAGCCGCACCTCGACGCCGTCCGGTTTTTCGACCCGCACAACGATATCGTAGCGCGATGTGTAATCGAGGGTCGTTGGATATTCCTCATTTCTTAAGTCAATGACGTAGGGCGGCGATGGCTCCGGGTTCAGTTCGTCAACCACGTTGAGCATTCGAAAACCGAATACAGCAATAAAAATGCCTAAAATGACTATAAACGGCGCGATCGCCCACCCGCTCTGGTGCAACATAACATGTTGGATTTCTGGTTTCGCCACTTTCCCCTCCTTAAGTGCAGATTGAAGTCTATGCGCCAGTAAGGGAAAAGCAACTAAACCCGCTCAATGACGCAAGCGATCCCCTGCCCGACGCCGATGCACATGGCGGCGAGGGCGTAGCGCCCGCTGCGGCATTGCAACTCCGCCGTCGCCGTCAGGATTAGCCGCGCGCCGGACATGCCAAGCGGGTGGCCGAGGGCAATTGCGCCGCCATGGGGGTTTACGTGCTCCGCGTCGTCGGCGAGCCCGAGCAACCGCATTGAGGCGAGCGCTTGAGCGGCGAACGCCTCGTTGAGTTCGATAACATCCATCTCGGCGACGCCAAGTCTTGTTTTCGCAAGAACGGCCTTTGACGCCGGCGCCGGGCCAATGCCCATAATGCGCGGGGGAACGCCGACCACGGCGCCTGCCACAAATCGCGCACGCGGGATTAGACCGTATCTTTTAACCGCTGTTTCGGACGCGACAATGATCGCCGCCGCGCCATCATTGACGCCCGATGCGTTCCCGGCGGTGATGACGCCGTCGCGTTTCACAAAGGGCTTTAGGGCCGAAAGCGCCTCTAGCGTCGTCTCGCGTGGGTGCTCGTCCATTGCCACGATGACGGGATCGCCCTTTTTCTGCGGGATCGTCACGGGAACAATTTCCGCAGCGAAGCGGTCATTCTTTTGCGCCAACGCCGCGCGCCGTTGCGAGCGGAACGCGAATGCGTCCTGATCGGCTCTGGAAACGCCGAAGTCGGCCGCGACATTCTCCGCCGTCTCCGGCATGGAATCGATGCCATACTGCGCCTTCATCAGCGGATTGACGAAACGCCAGCCGAGCGTCGTATCGTACATTTCCGTCGAGCGTGAGAACGCTTCTGGCGCCTTGCCCATGACGAACGGCGCGCGGCTCATCGATTCAACCCCGCCGGCGATGATCAATTCCGCCTCGCCCGCCTTGATTGCGCGCGCAGCGATAGTCACCGCATCCATGCCCGATCCGCACAGGCGGTTGACGGTTGTTCCCGGCGCCGTCTCGCAAAGGCCCGCAAGCAGCGCCGCCATGCGCGCGACATTGCGGTTATCCTCCCCCGCCTGATTTGCACAGCCCATGATGATGTCATCGAGGGCCGCCCAATCGACGTTTGGATTGCGCTCCTTCAACGCGCGCAAAGGGATCGCCGCAAGGTCGTCGGCCCGAACCGTCGACAATGCGCCCGCATAGCGGCCGATCGGCGTTCGAACGGCGTCGCAAATGAAGGCGTCTGGCATGGCGTTTCCTCCAAATGGCGCGCGTCACAATCGCCGTCTTCAACGTCAATTGACCGACCAGATGTTCAATTATAAGAGGGTCTCGCCCGAGGCAAGGCGAGGCGGCAATGGCGTTCGAGACGATTGTCTTTTCGATCGAAGCGGGCGCCGCTCGCCTGACACTCAACCGCCCGGAGCGGCTCAATTCTTTCACCGGTCAGATGCATGCCGAGATCGCCGCGGCGCTGGACGCCGTCGAGGCGGACGCCAGCGTCCGCACACTGCTTATCACGGGCGCCGGGCGCGGCTTTTGCGCCGGTCAGGACCTTGGCGACCGCGCAGTATCACCCGGCGCCGCGGCGCCGGATCTCGGGGACTCGGTCGAGAAACGCTACAACCCATTGATCCGGCGCCTCACTGGTTTGCCGATGCCGGTCGTCGCTGCCGTGAACGGCGTCGCCGCCGGCGCTGGCGCCTCGCTCGCGTTCGCCGCAGACATCGTTGTCGCAGCGCGGTCGGCGAAATTCATCATGTCTTTCGCCAATATTGGTCTTGTGCCGGATTCGGGCAGCTCGTGGGCGCTGCCTCGCCTTGCCGGACAGGCGCGCGCACTAGGCCTTGCGTTGACCGGCGACCCGCTCTCTGCCGAAACGGCGGCGGAATGGGGCCTCATCTGGAAATGCGTCGATGACGAGGAGCTTGCCGGGGAGGCAGAAGTGCTGATGGCGAAGTTCGCGAGCGCGCCGACGCGCGGCCTTGCGGAAACGAAGGCGCTCATCCGCGGCGCCTTTGCCCGCCCGCTCGACGCGCAGCTAGACCTTGAGCGCGACCGGATGCGCGATCTCGGTCGCACGGATGACTATCGCGAGGGTGTTGACGCCTTCCTCGCCAAACGCAAACCCGTTTTCAAAGGGACTTAGTCGATGCTTGAAAAATTGTCGCCGATCCTTCCAGCGCGAAACATTGCTGTGTCGGAAGCATTCTACGCGCAGCTGGGATTCAGGACGATCTACCGTGACGACGCCTATCTGCTGATGAAGCGACAGAAGGCCGAAGTGCATTTTTTTCTGCATCAGAAGCACAAGCCGGACGCAAGCGATCACGGCGCCTATCTTCGCCCGTCAGATATCGATGCCCTTTCAGCCGAATTCGCCGCGCTTGACCTGCCGCGCACCGGCATACCGCGCTTCGAGCCTGCGGAATCAAAACCGTGGGGCATGAAAGAATTGGCGATTGTTGACCCCGACGGCAATCTCATTCGCGCCGGACAGGAAATATGAGGCGCAAGGAGGCGAGATCATGACGGCACGCACCCTTCAAAGTTATGCGGCTGGCCGCTGGGCCGGCGGCGACGGGGCGCCGACGCGCATCCTCTCGGCCGTGACGGGCGATCCGGTTGCGGAGTTTTCACCCGCCGCACTCGATTTCCGAGCGATGGCGGACCATGCCCGCCGCGTTGGCGGACCGGCGCTCCGCAAGCTGACGTTTCTCCAGCGCGCCGCGATCGTCAAGGCGCTGGGGACAGCGATCATGGATCGCAAGGAGGAGCTTTACGCACTCAATTTTCACACCGGCGCGACGCGCAAGGACGGGTGGATCGATATCGAAGGCGGCGCCGGCACGATGTTTTCCATGGCGTCAAAGGCCAAACGCGAATTGCCGGACGATGTGATCCTCGTCGACGGCGCCGTTGAGACGATCTCGCGCGAGGGCACTTTCATCGCGCAGCATGTCTTCACCTCGCTGAAAGGCGTCGGCGTTCACATCAATGCCTTCAATTTCCCCGTCTGGGGAATGCTGGAAAAGCTCTCGGTGTCGCTGATCGCCGGCGTGCCGGCGATCGTCAAGCCGGCGACGGCAACAGCCTACCTTGCGGAAGCCGCGTTCCGCATGCTGATCGAAACCGGCCAAGTCCCCGAGGGCGCGCTGCAACTCATCGTCGGGCCGACGGGCGATTTGTTCGATCATCTGACCGGGCAAGACGTCGTCTCCTTCACCGGCTCGGCAACGACCGCTGCAAACCTGAAAAGCCATCCGGCAATCATTCGTGAAAGCGTTCGTTTCATTGCCGAACAGGACTCGCTTAATGCGGCGATGCTCGGACCCGACGCAACTGCCGACAGCCCGGAGTTCGCGCTGTTTGTGAAGGAAGTCGCCCGCGAGATGACGGTGAAGGCGGGCCAGAAATGCACCGCAATTCGCCGCGCGCTGGTTCCCGCCGCACTCGTCGATGCCGCTGAACACTCGATTGCCGAGGCGCTCGGCAAGACGACCATCGGGGACCCCGCGCGTGAAGATGTGCGCATGGGAGCGCTCGTGTCGCTCGGCCAGCGCGCCGATGTCGAGGCGCGCCTTGCCGATCTGCGCAAGGAAGCGCGCGTTGCCTATAGCGCGACGCCCGCCGTCCTCGGCGCCGACGCCGCGCGCGGCGCTTTTGTCGCGCCGACCTTGCTCCTGTGCGACGACCCGCTGAACGCCACCGCCGTACACGAAGTCGAGGCGTTCGGCCCTGTTGCGACGCTGATGCCCTATCGCTCGCTTGCGGATGCAATTGCGCTCCTCAATCGCGGCGGCGGCTCGCTTGTCATGTCGCTGTTCACGGCGGGCGCCGAGATCGCGCGCGAGGTTGTTTTGGGTGCCGGCTCGTTCCACGGCCGCATTTGCGTCATCGACCGATCCTCCGCAACGGAATCAACCGGACACGGATCGCCACTGCCCGTACTCGTGCATGGCGGACCCGGACGCGCGGGCGGCGGCGAGGAACTGGGCGGCATGCGCGGCATACGCCACTATATGCAACGCACCGCCGTGCAGGGATCGCCAGCCGTCATCCGCGCGGTGACCGGCGCATGGATCAAGGGCGCATGGTCTGACACCCGGGCGCCCCACCCATTTCGCTATCGCTTCGGCGAGCTTGAAATCGGCAAGACGATCGAAACGCAATCGCGCACCATAACGCTCGAAGATATCGAGCATTTCGCGCATTTCACCGGCGACACGTTCTATGCGCATATGGATGAGGCGGCGGCCAAGGCAAACCCGTTCTTTCCGGGCCGCGTTGCGCATGGCTATCTTATTCTCTCCTTTGCCGCGGGCCTCTTCGTCGATCCGGCGCCGGGCCCGGTGCTTGCCAATTACGGCCTCGACGAGTTGCGCTTCCTGACGCCCGTCTCGCCCGGCGATTCAATCCGTGTACGGTTGACCGCCAAATCGAAAAAGAAGCGCAATGACGACTATGGCGAGGTAAGATGGGATGTTGTCGTTTCGAATCAGAAGGGTGAGCCGGTGGCGAGTTATGACCTGCTGACCATGAACGCGCTTTAGGTATTGCGCAGCCGCGATCCGAGATCCAAAAATCTGGCCGCGCCAAATTGATCATTACCAAGGAAACTGAATGGCCCGCACGCAGGCTGACGATTATGACGACAAGCGCGAGGCGATCGTCGAACACGCGGCGGCGCTATTTGCCGCGCGCGGATTTGATGGCGCCTCGCTTGCCGACCTTGCCGAAGCCTGCGGCATGTCGAAATCGTTATTTTATCATTACTACCCCTCGAAAGAGGCAATCCTCTTTGACGTGATGAATGGCCATATGGATGAATTATCATCCGCGATGGAGATTGAGCCGACAAGCGAGCCGGTGCTTGCGCTGCGCCGCTTTGCCCGCAGGCTGTTGCGCCTCTACGCCGGCGCCGCCGACCGGCAAAAAGTGCTGCTATACGACCTTGCGCGCTTGCCGGCCGCGCAGAAGCGGACAATCATCGCGAAAGAAAAGAAGATGATCGGCTATGCCGAAGCAATCATCAAGCGCAGCCGGCCGCGCGCCGACAAAGCGGCCTTGCGCGCGCAGACGATGCTGTTCTTCGGCATGCTCAACTGGACGCACACCTGGCTAAAGCCCAAGGGCGGCCTCACGCGCGACGAGGTTGCAGACCTCGCCGCGCGAACGATTCTCGGGAAAGCGTGAGGCCTATTTCGGGAAGACGAGCCACGGGTTTGCACTCTTGGCGAGATCGTCGCCAAAACTGGCGAGACAGGCCATGAACGCGGGATCAAAAATCAATTTCTTTGCCGGCGTGCAGGCCGCCTTGTCCGCGGTCTGATAAAAAATATTCACCTCCCGATTGGCGAGACGGATGGCCGCCAGGCTATCAAGTTCGTTCTGATTGAGAATGATGCTGACGCCGCGGGCGGCATTCTCAAGAGGGCCAGCCTGATTGTCGATGTCAGCATTTGGCGCCACCGTCGATCGACCATTGCGAATGACATAAAACGCCGGCTGGGGCGTCATCGCATTGGCGGCTTTCCAGTGCGCGTCTTTCTGGCCTTCGCAGGCAGCGCCGGATTTTCCGTCACGACGCAAGGCGCACGCCATGGCGTCGACAACGTCCTCGCGCGCGGCCGCCATCATCGCGCCAATCTCGGTTTCAAACACCGTGCGCCTGACGCCGCCGTCATACCAGGCACTGCCGGCCATGCGGAATTGCTGAAACTCTACCGGCACGGCGGCAGACGCCAGAAGGGCGCCTGTCACGCATTCGCGCGCTGTCGCCCGAGGCTTTATGCGCGCGATCGCGTTGAGGTCAGCTTTTTTGAGGGCGCCGCTGCGCGCTTCGACGAGACCAACCAAAGCGGGCGTTGACGCAGTTGCGAGGCGATCAATCCGGCATTCATCGGCAAGCGCCGTGTTGTCAGGGCAAAGGGCCTTGCGAATTTCGTCTCGCAGCGGCGCAAGGCTCGCTTGGGCGCCTTTCAGGATAAGCCCGATCTGACCATAATTGTCGGCATAAACACTCTCCGATGGCGGCAGATAGAGCGCCTTCATATCTGCATAGTCGCGCGCCTCGCCCGTCGCGGCGAAGATCGTCTGCATGGCGCCTGTGCTGACGCCGGTGACATAGGCAAAGTCCGGCAGCGCCCCCTTCTCTTTCAGGCCGTTGAGAAACCCCGCGCCAAACGCGCCCCACTGACCTCCGCCTGACAATAACAGGACCGGAAAATCGGGCGGCGCCGCGGCGCCAGATTTCATTGCCGCCTCCGCCCCCAGGCTCAGCGGCGCAAAGAACGGGTTCGCCGCCGCGCCGGGTTCGGCGGCCATGACCAATGGCGAGACGTCGACCTCCTCAAGAAAGCTCGTGATCTCGTCGCATTGAACTGTCAGCGGCCCGGCAGTGGCGCAGGCGGCGAGCGCCAGCGGCGCAAGCAGGGCGATGGCTCGTGTTTGCATGAGAAGGTTTCCAATTTAGTGCGGCGGCCTGATCCTCGCATCACCGGATGTCTTTGCCGTGACGGCCGTCACAGCCTCCGCGCATGGACTTGACGGGCATTGCGCGTCACTCTCGGCACGAATACAGGCCGGGAGACTTCGATGGTTCGCTTCATTCATGCGCTTGGCGCCGTCGCCAGCTTATTGTTCGCCGCCTCTTGCAGCGTGCCGCCGGCGCGCCCCGCTGAAGCCGGCGTCGCGGCCAGCGCCAGCATTGATGCAGCCGCACTTATAGAGGCAGACGCCAACGAGAGCGAATGGCTAAGCCACGGGCGCACCTATTCGGAGCAGCGCTTCTCACCACTTAAGGCGATTAACGCCGCAAACGTCGGCGAGCTTGGCCTTGAATGGTCGTTCGATCTTGGCGTGTCGCGCGGTATCGAAGCGACCCCGATCGTTCGCGACGGTATCATGTACGTGACGGCGACCTGGAACATCGTTCATGCGCTCGATGCAAAAACCGGCGCAGCGTTGTGGTCGTTCGACCCAGCAGTTGATCGCAGCCGCGCGTCCGTCATGTGCTGTGACGCGGTCAATCGCGGCGTTGCCATCTGGGGCAGTAACGTCTTTACAGGGACGATTGATGGGCGCCTTATTGCGATTGACGCCAAGAGCGGCGCCAAGCGCTGGGATGTGCAGACGGTCGATCTTTCAAAGCCCTACTCCGTCACCGGAGCGCCGCGCGTCATCAATGGCAAGGTCATCATCGGTAATGGCGGGGCGGAACTCGGCGTCAGGGGCTATGTGTCCGCGTATGACGCCGACACCGGCGCATTGCTTTGGCGGTTTCACACCGTGCCCGGAAATCCCGCGGACGGCTTTGAAAACGCGACGATGGAAATGGCGGCAAAGACCTGGACCGGCGAGTGGTGGGCGCTCGGCGGCGGCGGTACGGTCTGGGATTCAATGGCGTATGATCCGGACCTCGAT
>JBJXFO010000034.1:0-19710 GCA_046154725.1 Parvularculaceae bacterium
GGAAATAGTGCCGGTAGAGATTATAGTTGATCATGAACGCGCGGCTGAGTTCTGAGCCTTGCTTCAAACGCTCCGTCAGCAGCGGATCGCCGAGTTTGATCGTCGCACCGACGCCGTACCCCGGAAAGCCTGTCCCTGTATATTCCGGTTCTTCCCATGTGCCATTCGACTGGCGCTCGATCAGAAAAGCGATGCCGCGCTCGATCGCGTCGCGGTCGCTGGCGCGATTGACGGCAATCAGCCCCATCAGCGCCCACGCCGTTTGCGACGCGGTCGCTTTGCCCCGCCCGGCCATCGACGCATCCATATAGGACGCGCACGATTCGCCCCAGCCGCCGGTCGCCTGCTGGCGCGAGATCAGCCAGCCGCAAGCGCGCGCGACATAAGGCGCAGTCATGTCTTCGCCGATCGCCGCCAGCGCTGGCAGGACGGCGCCCGTGCCGTAGATGTAATTCACGCCCCAGCGACCAAACCACGAGCCGTCGGGCTCTTGTTCGCGCCGCAGATAGGCGAGCGCCGTCACCATCGAGGGATGATCTTTACCAAGACCGAGTTTGCCAAACGCTTCGACAATATGCGCGGTGACATCGACCGACGGCGGATCAAGCGCTTCGCCGAAATCGCAGAACGGGATTTTGGTGAGAAATTTTTTGTCGTTGTCCTTGTCGAACGCGCCCCAGCCGCCGCCTTTCGATTGCATGGCGATCAGCCAGTCGAGCCCGAGTGCGATCGCGCGCTCGATACGCGCCTTGGAAGCCGGCGCAACCGTCTCCCGAAATCCTGAAAGAGCAATCAGCGCAACCGCCGTATCATCCGTGTCAGGATAAAAATAATTCTTGTATTCGAACGCCCAGCCGCCGGGCGCGGTATCGGGCAGCTTGACGCTCCAGTCGCCCTTGCGCAGCACTTGCTGGTCGAGGACCCACGCGAGTGCCTTGTCGATTTCTGCCGGATACTCGCCATTCAAATGACAGTCGTCGAACGCAAGCAGCGTCAGGATAGTATCCCAGACGGGGCTTGTTGAAGCTTGTATCCACGTCGCATCGCCCTCGTCGGCGCGCCAGCGCGGATCGTCAAGCGCGCCCAAGGCCTTCGCGATTACGGGATGGTCGGGCGCATAGCCTTCGTTGAAAAGCGCCATAGTCGAAAAGATCCATGCCGGCTGGATGCCGCCCCAAACGCCGTCCGCGTCCTGATGCTGGACGATCCATTCAAGCGCGCGCTTGATCGATCCATTGCGGCCGAAGGACAATCCTGCGCCGCTCGCCGCCGACTGCAAGGCATGTAGACCTTTATCCACTGCGCGAAAAAAACCGTCCCAGAAATCCGCGCCGGGCTTGCCTGGCAGAGTGTAGTCGAAAGCTTCGCGTCCGCCGGGAAACAGGGCGTCGAGACGGTTTTCGGCGGTTAGCGGGCGCGCCGGCCGCCGCGCGGACAAGACCGCAATCGGCATCAAGGTCGCGCGCGCCCATTGCGCGAAATTGTAGATCGAGAAGATGAACCCTGTCGGGAAGTGGATGACTTCCGGCGGAATGTTCGGCGTCTTCTCCCACGGCCATTCGCCAATCAGCGCCAGCCAATAGCGCGTGAAGACGCGAATGTTCCGCAGGCCCCCTTTTGCTTCAATCCACGCTTGCGCTTTCAAAAGCTGCGGGTCGCTCGCAGGCGCGCCGCATGAGCGCAACGCCGCATAGGCCTCGACCGTCGTGTTGATGTCGCCCGCCGGGGCGTCGTGATAAATTTCCCAGCTGCCGTCAGTGCGCTGGGCCTTGCGCAGGCTCGCCGCGAGGCGCGGGCGCAAGGGGTGACGCTCGAGCCCCAGGAACCAGAGGCACAAGAGCCACTGCGCCTCCATGCAGGAGTTGGATTGCAGCTGGCCGACCCAGTATCCTTCGGGCTTTTGCCGGCGGCTGAGCCAGTCCGCCGAGGCCTTGATTGCGGCGTCGAGCTGCGCTTCGAAATTGCCGCGCACTGCCGCCCGTTCCTGAACGCCAATCTCGTACATGCCAGCGCCTTGCCCCGCCCCGATCACCGCCGTTATGTCCGCAAATGTAAGCGATCTCAAGATCGCAACCTGCGGGACTTGATTGCCCGCGCGCACAGGCCGAAACGGGTCAGGCGCGCGCCAGTCAACAGCGGACCCGGCATGATCAGTCCAGGCGTCAGAACCTTTTTCGACGAGCCAACCTTTACGGCGACTCACGTCGTCATTGACCCGTCGACAAAGGCCGCCGCGATTATCGATAGCGTCCTCGATTTTGATCAGGCGTCGGGGCGCACGTCGTCAGCCGGGGCCGACGCCATCATCTCCTTCGTCCAAGCGCAGGGTCTTCATGTTGAGTGGATTCTCGAAACGCATGTGCACGCCGACCATCTCTCCGCCGCGCCGTACCTGAAAAAAAATCTAGGCGGCAAAATTGCGGTCGGCGCGAAGATCACGGCAGTGCAAGAGACCTTCGGCGCCTTGTTCAACGCCGAGCCGGAATTCCGGCGCGACGGCAGCCAGTTCGATGCGTTATTCGACGATGGCGCGCGGTTTCAAATCGGCTCAATTGGCGCGAGTGTCATGCACACGCCCGGCCACACGCCCGCTTGCCTTACCTATCTGATCGATGATGCGGCCTTTGTCGGCGACACGCTGTTCATGCCCGATTACGGCACCGCGCGCTGCGACTTCCCCGGCGGCGATGCGGCAACGCTCTATCGCTCCATCCAGAAACTCTTCGCCTTGCCGGACGAGATGCGCGTCTTTCTGTGTCACGACTACAAGGCGCCGGGGCGCGAGACCTTCGCCTGGGAAACGACGATCCGGCGCGAGCGCGAGGAGAACGTACATGCCGGCGGCGGCGTGACGGAGGCGAGTTTCGTCCGCATGCGCACCGAACGCGACCAAACGCTGGCAATGCCAAAACTGATCCTGCCATCGGTGCAGGTGAACATGCGCGCAGGCGTGTTGCCGCCGCCGGACGCCAACGGGATCCGGTATCTGAAACTGCCGATTGATGTGTTCTAGAAAACCAAGAACGGGAGAGAGCGCATGAAACATCAAATTGTCATCGTCGGCGGCGGCGCCGCGGGCCTTGCCGCTGCGGCGAGCCTTCTCAAGCGGCGGCGCAATCTCGATATCGCAATCATCGAACCGAAGGACGACCATTACTATCAGCCCGGCTGGACCATGGTTGGCGCCGGCATTTTCGATTACGCCGCGACTGTTCGCGAAGAGGCCTCGCTGTTGCCGAAAGGCGCCTTATGGATCAGGCATGCGGCAGCGGCGTTCGATCCGGATCGCAACGAAGTCGTTCTCGATAGCGGCGAGCGCGTCGGGTACGATTTTCTGATCGCGGCGCCGGGCATCGCCCTCAATTTCGCAGCCGTGAAGGGCCTTGAGGAAACGCTCGGCAAAAATGGCGTCACCTCGAATTACCAGCCAGGCATGGCGCCGCTCACCTGGAAGCTTGTTTCCGGGATGAAGCGCGGGCGGGCAATTTTCACCCAGCCGCCGCCGCCGTTCAAATGCGCAGGCGCGCCGCAGAAAGCGATGTACCTCTCCTGCGACGCATGGCGCCGCGCCGGCGTGCTCGGCGATATCGAAGTCGAATTCTGTACAGCCGCGCCGGCGCTGTTTGGCGTCGCGGACTATGTTCCAGCGCTGATGGACTATGTGAAGCGCTACAACATCAGGCTTAATCTGGGATCGACGTTGATCGCGGTCGATGGCGCCGCCAGAAAAGCGACATTCCGCGAGAAAAACGCGGGCGGCTCCGAAATCGAGGTCGTGCGCGACTTCGATTTTCTGCATGTCTCGCCGCCGCAACAAGCGGCCGCCTGCGTGCGCACCAGCCTGCTCGCTGACGCGGCGGGATGGATCGATGTCGATCCGGCAACGCTGCGCCACAAGATATACGCCAATGTCTTCTCGCTTGGCGACGCCTGCAATGCGCCAAACGCCAAGACTGCTGCAGCTGCGAGGAAACAGGCGCCGATTGTTGCCGAGAACCTCATCGCGGCGATGAGCGGCGGCGCCCTTCCGTTCTCCTATGACGGGTACGGATCATGCCCGCTGACGGTCGAGCGCGGAAAAATTGTCCTGGCCGAATTCGGTTATGGCGGCAAACTGCTGCCGACCTTTCCGGCATGGCTGAACGAAGGAACAAAGCCGACGGCTCTCGCGTGGCGACTGAAGGCGCAAATGCTGCCGTGGGTTTACTGGAACCTGATGTTTGCGGGGCATGAATGGTTCGCCAAACCGGCGAACAGGAACCCGGCGGCGTAAGCGATGCGCGGTCCCCTGTCGCGTTATATTCCCGTCTTGCGTTGGGGGCCGCATTACACCCGCGCCGCGTTCGCCGACGATGGGCTTGCCGCGCTGATCGTCACGATCATGTTGATCCCGCAATCGCTCGCCTATGCGCTGATTGCCGGGCTCCCGCCGCAGGCCGGGCTCTATGCGTCGATGCTGCCGCTCCTCGCCTATGCGCTGTTCGGCACGTCGACGGCGCTTGCGGTTGGGCCTGTTGCCGTCATCTCGCTGATGACGGCCGCGACGGTTGGCGATTTTGCGGCGCGGGGAACCGCCGATTATGCGGCCATCGCACTCGCGCTCGCGTTTCTGACTGGCCTTATCCTCATCGCCATGGGCGTCTTACGGCTGGGGTTCCTCGCCAATTTCCTCAGTCATCCGATCATGTCCGCCTTCATCACTGCATCGGGCGTATTGATTGCGGCAGGTCAGATGAAACATCTGCTCGGCATTGACGCTGACGGCGACACGCTTGTCGAAATCATTGCTACGCTGGCTCCGCAACTTGCGGCGATCCATTGGCCAACGGCGATGATCGGCGCCGGCGTCATCGGCTTTCTGGTTTTTGCGCGTTCGTCCCTTGCGCCGCTGCTCGTCGCCCGCGGCGTGGCCGCGCGGCCTGCGGCCATGATTGCGCGCGCCGCGCCGCTGCTTGCGGTGTTCGCATCGATCGCCGCCGTCGGCGCGTTCAACCTCGAAGCGAACGGCGTCGCCGTTGTCGGCGTGACGCCACAAGGCTTGCCGCCGTTTACGCCGCCGCATTTTGATGCGGACTTATGGCGCGCCCTCCTTGGTCCGGCGCTGCTGATCGCCATCATTGGCTATGTCGAATCGGTTTCAGTCGCCCAGACGCTGGCGGCCAAGCGCAACGAAAAGATCGACCTCGACCAGGAATTGATTGGCCTTGGCGCCGCCAATATCGCCGCCGGCGTTTCGGGCGGCTTTCCGGTGACGGGCGGTTTTGCGCGCTCGGTTGTCAATTTTGACGCCGGCGCAAGAACGCCGGCCGCCGGCGCTCTTGCCGCTGCCGGCATCGCGCTCGCCGCGATGTTCCTGACGCCTCTGTTGCAGGCCCTGCCTAAGGCGACGCTCGCTGCGACGATCATCGTCGCCGTGCTGTCGCTCGTCGATATCGGCGCCATGCGCCGCACGCTACGTTATTCGCGCGGCGAGTTCGCCTCGATGATGGCGACGGTTGCCGGCGTCTTTTTGTTCGGCGTCGAGGCGGGCGTTGTCGCCGGGGTTATTCTCTCAATCCTGTTTCTGCTCTATCGCGCCAGCCGTCCGCATTCGGCGATCGTCGGGCAAGTGCCGGGCACGGAGCACTTCCGCAACGTCTTGCGCCATGCCGTCGTGACGAGCCCCAGCGTCGTCTCGCTGCGGATCGACGGCGATTTCTTTTTCGCCAACGCGCGCTTTCTTGAAGAGTGCATTCTCGCGGCAGCGCTGTCGGCGCCTGGCGCGCGCCATGTCGTGCTGATGTGCTCGTCGGTCAGTTCAATCGACACCAGCGCGCTCGAAGCGCTGGAGGCAGTCAACCGGCGCCTGAAAGACGCCGGCCTCAGTTTTCATCTGTCGGAAGTCAAAGGACCGGTGATGGACAAGCTGAAGCGCACGCCTTTCCTCGAGGCGCTGACCGGCGGCGTGCACTTGAGCGAATTTGACGCGATGCGCGCCGCCGACCCCGACACGTTTGTCGCGCCGGGCGGCGCTGCGCCACATCCGGGCCCTGAACCGGCCAATGTGCGGTGATAGACGCCAATCTCTACACGTTGCTGAAATCGCGCTATGGCGTTTGTGCGGGCGCGCCGTTCCTGACGGGCAATGACGGGCTTTCGCGCACCTATGGCGAGATTGATCAGCTCGCGTTGCGCATGGCGGCAGCGCTTGCCCAAGCCGGCGCGCGGCCCGGCGACCGTATCGCCGCACATGTCGAGAAAAGCGCCGAGGCTGTCGCGCTCTACCTTGCCAGCCTCATCGGCGGGTTCGTCTATGTGCCGCTGAACACTGCGTATACGGATGACGAGCTCGGCTATTTTCTCGCCGATGCGGAACCGGCTGTATTTATCGCGGATCCGGCGCGCGCTGCGCCGAAGGGGCCGCCAGTATTGACGCTCAGCGCGGACGGCGCGGGCGCGCTGATCGATCGCGCCAACACTGCACACCCGATGCCGCCCGTTTCCCGCAGCGGCGACGATCTTGCGTCGCTTCTCTACACGTCAGGCACAACGGGCCGCTCCAAGGCGGCGATGCTGACGCACGGCAATCTCGCATCCAACGCAGTTGCGCTGCATAAGACTTGGGGCTTTCGCCCGGGCGACAGACTGCTCCACGCGCTCCCGATTTTTCACATCCATGGCCTGTTCGTGGCGCTCAACACCGCGATGCTGAACGCGTCTGAGGTTTTGTTTCTGCCGAAGTTCGATGCTGGCGAGGTGCGACGCCTGTTGCCGCGCGCCACAGTCATGATGGGTGTGCCGACGTTTTATACGCGCCTTCTCGCCGATCCCGATTTCAGCGCCGACGACTGCCGCACCTTGCGCCTGTTCATCTCGGGCTCGGCCCCGCTGACGCCGGAGACCTTCAGGGCGTTCGAGGCGCGCACAGGCCACAAGATCCTCGAGCGCTACGGCATGTCGGAAGCCGGCATGATTTGCTCGAACCCGCTCGATGGCGAGCGCATCGCGGGCACAGTCGGCTATGCATTGCCGGGCGTTGAAATTCGTTTAGGCGAGGGAGACGTCGTCGAAGTGCGCGGGCCCAACATTTTCAAAGGGTATTGGCGCAACCCGGAAAAAACGGCGGAAGAGTTCCGCGAGGGCGGCTGGTTTTCAACCGGCGACATTGGCGCCGTGTCCGTTGACGGACGATTGACGCTGTCGGGGCGCGCCAAGGATTTGATCATCGTCGGCGGCTATAACGTCTACCCGAAAGAGATCGAGGATATTCTCAACGCCCTCCCCGAAATTGCGGAAAGCGCCGTCATCGGCGTCCCCCACCCCGACATGGGCGAAGGCGTCGTTGCGGTACTTGTTCCGGCGCGCGGATCAGTTGCGGCGCCGCCCTTGTCAGACGCGGCGCTACAGGCGGCCGTCGCAAAGCTGGCGCGCTTCAAGCAGCCGCGCAAATTCGTGTGGGTCGACGCGCTGCCGCGCAACGCAATGGGCAAAGTGCAGAAGGCGGCGTTGCGGGCAATGTTTCAATCGAAGGCGGGATCAAAGACTTAATGTTGAGCGGCTGGCCCCAGACGCAGTCGCGAAACCGCAAACAAAATTCTGGCGCTACACTGCGGTGACTGCGCCCCATAAACCGCTGTCATCCCGGGGCTCGCCGCAGGCGAGAGCCCGGGATCCATCTTCCTTACACAGATGAACCGCCGTGTGGACCCCGGGCTCCGGCTTCGCCGGTCCCGGGGTGACGATTTCGATAGGGGGTCGCGTCAATGCAATTCGGTATGAATTCACCCTGGGATGACGGGCTTGCGTGGAAAGAAGCACCGCTACTCCGCCAAAGTCCGTTCCGGCTCACCCTCGACATGCACGCGGAAGACGATTGCGCGGGCGCCTTCAGCGCCGCCGCGGGGGGAGTGGATTTTTCCCTTGCGGATGACGAAGGCGTCGCCAGCCTTGTAAAGCCGGTCGTCGGCGCCGTCTTCGACATGCGTCGCCGTCCCCTCAATCACATAGACGAATTCCTCGCCGGGGTGAAAATGGCGCGGCACGCCTGCATTTGCCGGAATGACGACGTCGGAGATCACGACCTCGATCCCCTGAACGCTTTCAAGCGTTGCCTTCAATACCTCATTCGAGCCCGCTTCGCGCGCCGGGAGCTTTGCCATCTCCTCATGCGCCAGCGCGCCAAGACTTGCGCCCGCGACAAGACCGATCGTCAGTCCGCCAATGAATTTAAGTTTCATGGTCCTTCCCCCCTAAATTCGTCGATAGTCCGCCGCATCGGCCCTGAACTGCAACAGGTCGCCGACGCGGACGATTTCGCCTTCGGCGCTGACCGGGTCAGCAACCAGCGGCAGGATCGCCTCGCCCAGCGGCCCGCCATCCGCATCCGTCATCAACAGCACGCTTTCGCGCCCCTGCCCGTCGCGCGCCCAGAACGAGGGCGGAATGCCGCCGCGAATACAGAGCGCCGCGCAGGCCTTGTGCGTTTTGCCGCGCGAAGGGCGCATGACGCCGAAAAAGCACTTCGAATCCATGATCTGGCCGGCGAGGCGCGCGCGGCCAAGGCTGGTCGTCGCAGGCGGGACTGGCGCTTCCGCGCCAGCGGCTGGCAATGCCTCCAGCCAGCGATTGACCGACAGCGGCACTTCCAGCATGCGCCGGTCTTTGCGCTCGATCAGAACGCCCGACGCTCTCACCGGCTTTGCGTCAAGCTCGGCAAGCTTTAGCGCGCCGGTGCATTTTCCCTGCGCGACGATCAGCACGCTCCGCATGCCGAACGGCGCTGCGGCGTCCGCGACCCTGATCATCGGATAGGGCTTGGCGCTCAGGACGCCCTCAACGACATGCGTTGCGCCCTGCGCCCAGCGGCCCGCGCCGGGGTCGTCCAATTCCTTTGCGACGAGCCAGCCAAGACCTGTCGTCCCGCAAAGCATCAATGGCATCGCGCCCAACAAAAAGCGCCGGTCGACCGCTGGAGTTTTTGCCCAGCCGATGAACATCTCGTCCTCGGCCTTGGGGGCGATGACGCCGCGATTGAGGGTCATGGCGCAGCCCCAAGGTCGATGAAGGCGCCCGCCTGCCCCAATCTGTTCTTCCTTGTGCGAACGAAAACGCGCCCCTGACCGGAGAGACGGACGTCGTGGGTCGCAACCCGTTCCGAATAGGGCGGCGGCGAGACGCCGTCTTCAAGGCGGTACTGCCAGCCATGCCATGGACATGTGACAAGCCCGTCCTTGACGCAACCCTCGCCGAGCGGGCCATTCTGGTGCCGGCAGGCATTGGCAATGCCGTAAAGGCGCGCGCCGTTACGGAAGACTGCAACGCGCTCGCCTTTCGGCAAAGGCGCGATCACCGCGCGCCCGTCCGCAATGTCGTCAGGCGCGCATACGTCGATCCAGCCATCCGGCGCTTTCACATCCTTCATGCCGCTGTCGCGGGTCCATTCGCGCGCGCCCGCAACAACATGAAGGCCCGACACCAGGGCAAGTCCTGCGATCATCAGCGCCGGATAGACGGCTGATTTTTCCGTCATCAGCGCGCCATAGGCGACATGAAGCACAAGGAGGCCGTAGGCAACGTAAACCAGCATATGCAGCGCCTTCCACACCGGCGCCGACAAATTGTTGAGCCAGAAATCATGGCTGGTCGCCGCGAGCAGAAAGAGAATGACGAAGGCGCCGAGCCCGAACGCCTCGAACGGAAATCCGGCGACGGACGCATAGAGCGGGTTCGACACGAACAGCGAGACGAACGGGTTGAGCGGCCCGCCGCCGTGATACCAGAACAGCGACAGCGCGAAATGCGCCGCCGCGACAAGGAATGTCAGCACGCCGAGATGGCGGCGGTTATAGAGCATCGGCAGGAAGCGCGGCGAGAGGCGCGCGAGCGGCCCGATCATCAGCACTATCGTCAGCATCAGGAACGATGCTGAGCCGAGCGCGCGGATGAGAAGAACAACCGGATCAGCCTGATGCCCGCTCGCCCGGGTCATCAAGGCAACGCCCATGAACACGCCAAGGAAACTCGCGAGCGCGGCGACGACGTAGAAGACGTAAACGCGCTTATTGCCGTTCCACTGCACCGCTTTATAGGTCGCGCCCATCAGCGCGCGCCCTCGGAGCGGGCGAAAGGCGGTATATCGCCGATCGCATCGGCCGGCGCGCGCGCCAACGCGAGCGCAAGACCCGCCGCCGTCGCTGGGGCAATCAGCAACCAGAAGATTACATGAGCCCGGCGATGTGCGCGCTTCATTCGGCGTCCCTGCGATCGGCGCCGGCGCCGGCAATCCACATGACGAGCAGCAGCGGCCAAAGTAGCGCGGCCCCCGGAACGATGATCAGGCGAAAGCCGGCGCTCGCCCCCTTCGTCGCGCGATCAAGACGCGCCGCGCCCCCGGCCGCGAACAGCGCCGCAAAGATGGCGCCAATCGCGAGATAGGCGGCGACGCCGCGCCAAATGTTTTCCGCCAATGCGACAGTCATGGATTGCGCCCCTAACGCCCATCCCTTCTGCCGGAAACACGCATGGGTTCGCAACAGGCCCGCCGCAATTGTGATGGCATGCGCACACCGCGCAGGCGGTTTTCAGCCCGGCGATGTTCTGATAATATCAACTCTGGCGGCGCGTTGCGGGCGTTGCGCGGCCGCTTCGGAAACACCGGCGGGGACCGTCAGCCTTATGGAAAAATCACTCGGAGGGTTGGCGCTTGGCGTCGCCTGCTTTGCAGCCACGGCTTGCGCAAACACATTCAGCCTCTTAGCTGGCAGTCCGACAATCGGCCAAAGCGGGACGGGGCATTCCTATGCGCCAGGCGCCGCGGCCGGTAATCGCGAAGGGCATCGGCAAGCGGATGACAAGGTGGTCTCGCCGCCGCATTGGACCTATGACCACCAGGAAGAATGGAGCGCAACCTTTGCGGACGCGGCGGCGTGTGCGCGCGGGTCGCGCCAATCGCCGATCGATCTCAAATCAGCGCCGTTTGTCGATGAACCCGATCTCGTCCCGGCGTGGCGCGCCGGCGATGGGAGGCTTTTCAACAACGGCCACACCGTCGAAATCGAGGTCGAGCAAGGCTCCTTCATGATGCTCGACGATGAACGTTTTGAGTTGCTGCAAGCGCATTTCCACGATCCGAGCGAGCATCGCCTTGACGGCGAACAGTTCGCGATGGAAATGCACTTCGTGCACCGCAAGGCGTCGGGCGCATTGGCCGTCGTCGGCGTATTGATGCGGGCGGGCGCGGAGAATGACACCCTTGCGCGCCTTTGGTCGGCAATCCCTCCATCGGTTGGCAAAGAGCACGCGGCAACGGTCGCGTTCGACCCGAACGCCTTTCTTCCTGCCGACCGCGTGCATTTCCAATATGACGGCTCGTTGACGACGCCGCCCTGCACAGAGGGTGTCACATGGCTGGTGATGAGGTCGCCGATCGATGCCAGCCTTGCGCAAGTTGCCGCCTTTCGCGCGATCGAAGGCGAAAACGCGCGCGCCCTTCAGGAGCGCAATGGACGCATGGTGACCGAAGGCGAGTGACTTGCCGGAGCGGGCCGCCGAAAGATCGAGACTGCGGCGCCTTTATAGGTCGCGGGGCCGACGCGCTTGAATCCGTGCTTCTCGGCGAGGCGCACAGAAGGCGTGTTCTCCTCATCGATAATGCAGGGAAACACACTGCCGGGAAATTTTTCATCGCCCCACGCGAGCGCGGCTCCGAGCGCTTCAGTCGCATAACCTTTCCCTTGCGCGGTTGAGGCGAACGCCCAGCCAAATTCCGGGATGCGCCCCAGCGGCGGATCGATCGCGCGGCGGAAATCGGCAAGGCCAAGCTCGCCGATGACGGCGCCTGTCGCGCGTTCTTCGACGATCCAGAACCCGCACCCCGTCAGACGCCAGAACCCCTCCATGCGCGCGAACTTTGCCCACGCGTCTTCCTCGGCGATCGGCGCGCCGCCAATAAAGCGCGTAACGCGCGCATCGGCCCACATCGCCGCAAACGCCGGAAAGTCGGCAACCGTACGCCCGCGCAAGGTCAGGCGCGCCGTTTCGACGACGGGGATCACTCCGTTTTCTCGCGCGCGATATAGCGATCGATTTCAGCCGTCAGGATTTCAAGCGGCAAGCCGCCCTTGACCAGCACCGCGTCGTGAAACTCGCGAATATCGAACTTGTCGCCCAGCGCCTTTTCGGCCTTGCGCCGCAATTCCCAGATCGTCAGCTCACCGACTTTATAGGCGAGCGCCTGTCCCGGCCAGGCGATGTAGCGATCGACCTCGGTCTCGACATTTTTCAGCGACAGCGCCGTGTTGCCGCCGAGATAGTCGAGGGCCTCTGCCCGCGTCCATCCTTTCGAATGAAGGCCAGTATCTATAACGAGGCGGCAGGCGCGCCACATTTCATAGGACAGCCGCCCGAACTCGTCATAGGGCGTCTTGTAAACGCCCATCTCAACGCCGAGCCTTTCCGCATAAAGCGCCCAGCCCTCGCCGAAGGCGTGCGGATAGAACTGTGTGCGGAACATCGGCGCGCCGTCGATTTCGAGCGCGAGCGCGCCTTGCAGATGATGGCCCGGAACCGCCTCGTGCAAGGTCAACGCCGGCAGTTCATAAAAGGGCCGCTTGTCGAGCGCGTAGGTGTTGACCCAGTACTCGCCGCCGCGCGGGGCGTCCTTCGGCGCGCCGGAATAGCGCCCCGTGGTATAATTCGGCGCGATGTCGGCCGGCACCGGCTGAACCGAATAAGGCTGGCGCGGCAGCTTGCCGAAATAGCCCGGCAATTTTCCGTCGATCGATTTCGAGATGTAGGCCGCCCGCATCAGGAGCTCTTCGGGCGTCCTGGCGTAGAACTGCGGATCGGTGCGCAGGAAATCCTGAAAGCTGCGAAAATCTCCGGAAAAGCCGGTCTTCTTGATGACAGCGTCCATGTCCTTGCGGATGCGCGCGACCTCCTTGAGGCCAAGCTTGTGGATATCGTCCGCCGTCGCATCATCGCGCGTTGTATAATAGCGCACCAGCGCCTCGTAATAGGCAGCACCCTCGGGAAGCGCGCCGGCGCCGACGACGTCCTTGGCTGCGGGCGCATACTCATCGCGCATGAACGCGGCGGTGCGCTGATACGCAGGAATGACGGCGTTCTTGACCAGCGCGAGCCCTTCTTTCCTCAGGGCTTCGGCGCGCTTTTTTGGAATCGTCGAGGGAATGCGCGTGAACGGTTCATACAGCGGATGATCGGCCGGGGCCAGCGCGCCTTGCGCGTCAAATGACGGCAGAATGCCCGTCATGATCTCCTTTGGCTGGACAAAGCCGTCGGCGATGCCCGCGCGCATGTTGGCGACATTCTGGTCAAGATAGGCGGGCAGCGCGGCGAGGCGCTTCAGGTAAGCGGCGTAATCGCTCTCTGTACGGAATGTCGTCGCCGCCACGACATAGCCCATCGCGTTGTGAAAGCCGCTGTCGGAAAGGAATGGAATGCGCCACGGGCGAAAGTTGCCGAGTTCGAGATCATGCTTCAATATGAACCGAAGCAGATCGGCGCTGAGCCTATCTTCCTCGCCGAGCGATGCCGGATCAAGCGCGTCTAGGCGCGTGAGGAAGGATTGCGACAGGGCGAGCCGGCGCGCGTGGTCTTCCGGCGCCACGGCGGGCGCGCGGTCATTGAAAGCGCTGACCCCGGCGGAGGTTGCCGAGAACGGGTCCTCCGCAAGGCTCATCGACCAGTAGTCGTCAAAAATTGCGGCCGGCGCTTCAGCGCTGGCCAAAGAGAGAGGACCAGCAAAAGCGAGGGCAGCCGCAAGGGCGGCGACGCGGAAAGGGTTGATCACGGGTGCGCGGCTCCTTGGCTGAATGGCGGACGCCCGTGAGCCTAACCCGTGTCTCTCGCGGGTCCAAAGCCCGCCTTGCGGGGGGGGTGCGCGAAAAAATTGAAAGCGCGGGCCCCTCTCCCCCGAGCGGGCCCGCGCCTTCGGTGTCCCGCCGGAGCGGTTTCGTTGGGCGACTATCCGCCAACGGGACACGGGCGGCGCTGGCGGTATGCCCCGCCCCCCTTCAAGAGGGACGCGATCGGCCGGCGCAGGGCTGAGGTGCGACGGCCATTGCCAGGCAAATGGCGCAGGTGCGCCAGCGCCAACAGGATTCAACTCGACATCGAAACAACTGCCTCAACGACCGCGAGCGTGTCACGGACGCCACTGGAGGACTGTGAGGTAGGTCACAGCCGAATTCACATTGGTGGTCACAAGGCAGCCTGCGCTTACTCGCCCAGTTGTGAAAAAGCGTGTGTTGGGGAAAGCCTGCGCCGGAGCCATAACGAGGTCGGAATTGCGTTCTTGTCGAACTCCGGGCCTTGCCGCCAGCGCCGCGGGCCCGCCCCACCGAGGATTAAAATTGATGAAAGTCGTTCAGCTTGCCGCGATAGCGGCCCTTTCGCTCTTCGCAACCGCCGCCAACGCTGCGGGATCGCCGGAAGTCTTCACCGGCCGCTTCGATAACCTCGCGGTTGGCGGCTATGACGCCGTCGCCTATTTCGAAGACGGCGCGCCCGTCAAAGGCGCGAAGGGATTTGCGCTGGAACATGACGGCGCGACCTGGCTGTTCTCGAGCGCCGAGAACCTCGAACAGTTCAAGGCGGACCCCGAGGCCTACGCGCCGCAATATGGCGGCTATTGCGCCTGGGCCGCCGCCAAGGGCTACACCGCGCCTGGCAATCCCAAAAACTGGACCGTTCGCGGCGGCCGGCTGTTCCTCAATTACAATGACAAGGTTCAGTCTGACTGGCTGAAAGATCCGGACGGCTTCATCACGAAGGCCGACGCCAACTGGCCGGGCCTCCTCGACAAGTAAGACGCGGCGCAGGACGCGCCAAAGGCTTTGAAGGCCGCTCCGCATACGGAGCGGCCTTTTCTTGTATTTGGCTTGGATGAAAAGGCGCAACGGGGAACTGCATCGCTGTCGGGGTGTTTCATCATGGCATCATGATGGAGCACGCCCGTGAGTATTCGCAAAGACGCAGAGATTGATCCTGTCGATCAGTTCTGGGAACAGCTGGACGACATCCGCGCCGTGCTGCTCGGCGTGCCGTCGTCGGGACAGCATCTGCAACCGATGGCCCCCAATGCGGACCGGACAAATAACGCCGTCTGGTTTTTCACCAACAAAAATTCAGACCTGCTGAAAGCTGCCGCGCATGGCGCAGGCGGGCAGATGATTTTTGTCAATTCAAAGCAAAACTATTTCGCTTCCGCGCACGGGGATATCAAGGAGAATAAATCGCCAGACAAGATCGACCAATTCTGGAGCCCTATCGTTGCTGCCTGGTATCCTGAAGGCAAAGAAGATCCCTCGATGACGTTGCTCGAAATGCGGTTGGAAGATGCGGCGATTTGGGCCGCGACCGGCAACCCCGCAGTCTTTGCCTGGGAAATTGCGAAGGCAAACATGACAGGCGATACGCCTGACGTCGGTCATACCAAACGTATCCGCTTCGGCGAAATGCCGAGCGATGACGAGCGATATGATGATAAGCGAGCATCGCGGATGGGGCTTACCTAGCGCTCGAACGAATAAAGATCGGCATCCGGATCGTGCCCCCCGCCAAGCGCTGTCCGGATGATATCGGCCGCAATGCGGCTGCCAGTGATCCCATTGCCGCCATAGCCGAGTACGGCCCAGCAATTTTGATAACCGGGGATGACGCCGATCGTCGGCAAGCCCGTAGCGCTGGCGCCGAAGGTGCCCGCCCAGGCAAAATCGGGCGCGGTGTCGAGCTCGGGGAAGAGTTTTGACGCTTTTCGGCCGATCGCTTTCATTTTTGCGTCCAGCAAAGCATCGCGCCGCGTCTCATCGACAAAGTCTTCGTCTTCGCCGCCGATGATCGCGCGCCCGTCTTCGGTCGTGCGCATGTAGAGATAGGGGTCTGACGCCTCCCAGATAAAACACTGTTCCGGCCAAAGCTGTCGAACCTGGCGCTTTGTCGCCATCGCGAAAGTCGAAATCAGCTTATGCCCTTTCATCGGCACAAACTTCGGAAACTCGTAGCCGGTTGCCAGGATCAATGTTTTGCACTTCAGCCTGAAGCCATTGGCCGTCTTCGCAATGACACCGCGCTTGGTTGATGCAACATCGCTGATTCTCACCGGCGCAAAGATGCGGGCGCCATTTGATTTTGCGGCTTGCAGGTAACCAGCTGTCAGGCGGCGCGGGTTGACGCCGATATTGCCGAAGTTGAGAAGGCCCGCCGCGCGACTAATTCCAAATCGCCGTTTCAGATCGGCGCGTGAAAGAAAGACAGTCTCCATTCCCGCCGCGCGGCGCGCTTCGCTTTCCGCCGTCATGCCATCAAGCCCGAGGGCGTCGCCGGCAAGGTAAAGGCTTGATCGATTTTCAGCCCTGCATTCGATTTGCAATTCCGAGGTCCGCGCGGCAATCCCCGCGACCGCAAGATGCGAACGGCGCCAAGCGCGCAACGCATCGGCCTTGCCAATCTTTTTCGACAGGACGGTAAGGGGCTCATCGATTTCATACTGCACGAGCGCGGTGCTCGCTGCCGTTGAGCCTTGTGCGACCCCGCGACGATCGACAACGATCACATCGTGGCCGTCGTAAGCCAGAATTTCGGCAATGAACGCGCCGGAAACGCCAGCCCCAACAATAACGACGCTTGCCTCTGCATTCGCTGTCAAAGCGCGCGCCGACGTCGGCTGCAATCGCGCCGCCTGCCACACCGACCGGCCCGTTTTCAGATCGCGGCTGATCGTTGTCATGATACCGCTTCGGGCCCAGATCGCACCTAAAGTGCAACTATCGCGCGAAGATCATGACCACGATCGCGAGAAGCGCCGCCGAGCCCGCCAGCGAAAAAACGAGGATATAGCGCAGCCCGTCGCCAGTGTGGCCCTGCCGCAATTTCTCAGCGGTTGAGACTGCGGATGCGCCCATCACAGTGCCGTGCGGCAAATGTACCGCATCGTTATTGTCGTTGCCGGGATTGTCATCGATCTTCGCGGACAAGGGGGATGTAGACATAAGTCCTCACTGACACCGAATATCGGCAACGCGCCGATGGGATAATCGTTCCGATATTTCCCTGTTCAATCTCTATTAGTTGCCGGGCGGCGCCTCGCCGCCAAATTTAAGTCGCAGCGCGACGATGAAAAGCGCGAGCGCCAGACAGGCAGCGTTAGACGCTGTGACCGGCCAAGACTGATTCAGCACGCCATAGGTTGTCCAGAGGACGAACGCTGTCACGGTGACGACAAACATCTGCAACGAAACGCCGCTGGCGTCGCGCTCTCGCAGCAGTTTCAGAATTTGCGGGATGAAGCTGCCGATCGATGTCAAACCTGCAGCGACCCCGACGATATTGGCAATTTCCATCGTTCGCCTCAGACGTGATCTTCACGCGCGTCGTTTGTCAGAACCTTAACCGAGGCATGGACCGCCTGTTCCGCGTTGCCACCAACATCTTTTGCGCTCGCATGAGTATTCGAAAGTCCGCAAATCCGG
The DNA here is from genome assembly GCA_046154725.1 of Parvularculaceae bacterium. Classification (GTDB taxonomy): domain Bacteria; phylum Pseudomonadota; class Alphaproteobacteria; order Caulobacterales; family Parvularculaceae; genus Amphiplicatus. The sequence goes on from JBJXFO010000034.1 coordinate 17,469, forward strand.
ACAGTCGCAATCGACGGGAACCGTTTCGCGGTTGACCTGTTACATGGGGAATGTATGCGCCGCCGACGCCCGATCGGCGCCAGGCAAACGCAACTCGCAGACCACCACCAAAATAGGACCAGACCGATGAAAACGCTCGCAGACCTCTACGAACATCTCTTGCGCGACGTCTATCATGCTGAAAAGCAGGTCAAGAAACTTCTCCCGAAACTCGCTCGGGCCGTGACAGACGAAGACCTTGGCGAAGCGCTGGACAAAGACCTTGTTGATGTCGTTGCGCGGCTTGAATGCGTCGAGGGCGCTTTCGAAGCCATCGACAAAAAGGCGAAGACCGTTCCTTGCGAAGCGATGATGGGCCTCGTCAAGGAAGGCGAAGAAGTTCTTGAAGAAGCGGACGACGACGCCGTTGATGCTGGCATTCTGGCCGCTTACCAGGCGATCAAGCATTACGAGATCACTCGCTTCGGCACGCTTGCCGCCTGGTCCAAAAGACTCGGCGACAATAAAATCGCGGCCAAGTTTAGCGCCCTTGTCAGCGAGTCGAGAGCCTTGGACCAACATTTGACAGAACTCGCGGAGGCGACCGTCAATCCTGTTGCCGATGACGCGACAGAAGCGACGGGTTCCGCAAAATTGGACGGAACCAACAAAGGCGAAAAGGCGGCGCCGCGGACCAAAGGGGCGCGGAAAGCCAGCGGCAACGGCACGGCGGCGCTCGAAAAATAGGACTTGGTCTATCGCCTGACCCGGACGCGCCGCTTGCTTCACACGCGGGGCGTAAGATCATCGACCCGTGCGCCTTGCAATCGAGACTGCGGCGAGGAACGCGGCCCATTGCCTCTTTCCTTTCTGTCTGCTCGCCTTAGATTTACGGCATGCCATCCCGCCCCAAAAAACCGATCGTGCAGCCAACGACGCCGCGCGCCGACCTGACCCCTGTCGCCGGCGGCTTTTCCGAAGCGGTTGCGACGTATCATGAGCGCGTTCAGACGTCGGACTGGACGCCGCACCGGCCGGCGCGGCCGGTCTCGCGCGGCCTTTCGCGGCCGCTGAAAGTGAAATCGGCCTATTCGCCCGCCGGCGATCAGCCGGCGGCGATCGCGGAATTGACCGCCGGCATCAGGGCTGGCGAGTTTGACCAGGTGCTGCTTGGCGCGACCGGAACCGGCAAGACTTTCGCCATGGCGAAGGTGATCGAGGCGACGCAGCGCCCGGCCTTGATCCTTGCGCCCAACAAGACGCTGGCCGCGCAGCTCTATTCCGAGTTCAAGGCGTTCTTTCCCGATAACGCCGTCGAGTATTTCGTATCCTACTACGACTATTACCAGCCGGAAGCTTACGTTCCGCGCACGGACACTTACATCGAAAAAGAGTCGTCGATCAACGAGCAGATCGACCGCATGCGCCATGCGGCAACGCGGTCGATCCTCGAGCGCGATGATACGATCATCGTCGCGTCGGTCTCGTGCATTTACGGCATCGGCTCGGTCGAGACCTATACGGCGATGACGTTCAGTCTTGCGCTCGGCCAGTCGATCGACCGCCGGACCCTCCTTGCCGATCTCGTCGCCCTGCAATACAAGCGCGCCGATGCGGGCTTTGCGCGCGGATCGTTCCGCGCCAAGGGCGACGTGATCGAGATTTTCCCGGCGCACTACGAAGACCGCGCCTGGCGTGTCTCGATGTTTGGCGACGAGATCGAGGCGCTTGCCGAGTTCGATCCGCTGACCGGCGCCAAGAGCGACGACCTGCAATCCGTTACCGTCTACGCCAACAGCCATTATGTAACGCCGCGCCCGACGCTGACGCAAGCGCTCGCTGGCATCAAGCGCGAGTTGAACGAAACGCTGCCGATCATGCGCGCCGAGGGGCGCCTGTTAGAGGCGCAGCGGCTGGAACAGCGCGTGACGTTCGATCTTGAGATGATGGCGGCGACCGGCTCTTGCGCAGGCATCGAGAACTATTCGCGCTATCTGACGGGGCGGAAACCCGGCGAGCCGCCGCCAACGCTGTTCGAATACCTGCCCGAAAACGCTCTTCTGTTTACGGATGAAAGCCATGTCACCGTGCCGCAGATCGGCGCGATGTTTCGCGGCGACTTCGCGCGCAAGAAGACGCTCGCCGAATATGGCTTCCGCCTGCCGTCCTGCATGGACAACCGGCCGCTGAAATTCGAGGAATGGGAGAAGATGCGGCCGCAAACGACGCACGTGTCGGCAACGCCCGGCGGCTGGGAATTGGC
>JBJXFO010000037.1:0-3942 GCA_046154725.1 Parvularculaceae bacterium
CGTCCCCGCTCTTCGACCGGCAAGGAAATTTCCGGCAGCAACGTGATGCCGAGCCCTGCCGAAACCATTTCAACAATTGTCGACAAGCTCGACGCCCCAAAGGTATTCACCGAATTGACCTGCTGCAAACTGCAGTAAGCCAGCGCTTGGTCGCGGAGGCAGTGCCCCTCTTCAAGCAACAGCAAACGTCCCTCTTCGACAAGTTCTCGCGTCGCGCGTACACGCCCCGGCACATTCTGCGATTGCGGAACGGCGAGCAAAAACCGGTCCTCGAACAGTCTCATGGTCTCGATATCGGGATGTTTGACGGGCAGCGCCAGCAACAGCACGTCGAGTTTGCCATCGACGAGTTCGTGCACGAGCTGCTCCGTTTGCGTCTCGCGCACGTGCAGTTCCAAATCCGGATAGCTCGTGCGCAAGAGTGGCAGCAAAGGCGGCAAAAGATACGGCGCGACCGACGGAATGAGTCCGAGCCGCAGGACGCCCGAGAGCACCCCTTCCGAGTTTCGCGCGTAGTCGACCATATCCCGCGCGTCACTGATAAGGCGCTGCGCGCGTGCGGCGATTTCAGCCCCCTTCGGCGTCAGCTTCACACCCGCGCGCGTGCGCTCCACCAGATCGATACCGAGTGTCGCTTCCAACTCTTGAATTTGCATGGAGAGTGCCGGCTGGGTCACGGAGCAGGCGTCTGCCGCGCGCCCGAAGTGCTGTTCCCGCGCCAAAGCGCAAAAATACCGTAACTGTTTCAACGTGACGTGCATCAGCGCACCTGATAACTACTAGAGAAATTAGCAGTTCATCTTATCAGGTGCTGGGTTTACGGTCTAGGATTTCTAGCGTGCCTTCTCCTGCGATTGGCGAGCTGGCACGCGACTACCGGGGCCGCTCGATCAGCGCGTCGAACCTGTGCCCGGCAAACAAAAACGCGGCCCTGCTAGACCGCGTTTCTCAAATCCAAAACGACATCTCAGAAGGGCTCGCTGCCTATTCCGCCGCTATCATCGCGTCGGCAGCACTTTGCAGACGCTCGCTGTCCGACAACATTCCCAGCGCATGCATGTAAACTTCGAGGATGGATTCTTCTTCTTCGCGTTCGCTATCGCTCTTTTTGCGCAACGATATGATCTTGCGTAGTGCTTTCACGTCGAAGCCGGTTGCCTTCGCTTCCAAGAATTTATCGCGAATATCGCTGGCCAGCTGCTTCTTCTCTTCCTCCAGCCGTTCGATCTGCTCGACGAATTGGCGCAGTTGCTTTTGCGCCGAAGCCTGAAGCGTGCTCATGCCGTACACCCCTTGATGACAAATTCACAGATGACGCTACCGAGGACGGCCTAACGCTGCAAGGCGAGGAGACCGGCAATCCCCGGGAAATGAGGAGCAATCCCAAGGGATAAGTAAAAGGATTGGCTTGACGTGCACATGCGCCGCAGCGGCGACTCAATTTGAAAGCTTCAGGGCTCATTCCTTAGGCCGGTTCGCTTCGAACGCCTTCAGCTTGTCCGCTCCCGCATCCTTCTGATGCTTCGCCTGCCATTCTTTGTACGGCTCGCCGTAGACAATCTCGCGCGCGTCGTCCTTAGAGAGTTCGAGACCCTTGTCCGCGGCCGCGTCCGCCATCCAATTCGACAGGCAATTCCGGCAGAAGCCCGCGAGGTTCATCATGTCGATATTCTGCACATCCGTGCGCCCGCGCAGATGCTCGACCAGACGCCGGAAAGCGGCCGCCTCAAGTTGGAGGGTCGTTTGGGGATCGAATGTTTTCATGGGTGTCTCCGTGGGCAGCCAACATGGGCCGCGATATTATTTATGCCGATCATATAGGGTCCAGAGCTGGCACAATCTACCCTTGTCATCCCGGCCGGAGCGATGGCGCGAAGCGTTGTCGCGGCCGGGATGACAAGCGCAGCCGCCTGCGTCTTCCTATTCCTTGACGGTCCCGGCCCGATCCCGCAAACCAAGACTAAAGACCAATAACGCACGCCCAAGGCGACACGGGAGGATCTATGGCAGACGGGACATACGCGGCGGCGCGGGAAACGCTCAACGCCCTCTATCGCGTGGCCTATACGACCGCGCACCCTTCAACCTGCCTCCCCCCCTTTCTGCCGCCTGTTCCGGCAAACGGGCGCATCATCATCATCGGCGCGGGCAAAGGCTCGGCTGCCATGGCGGTTGCCACCGAGCGCCACTATATCGCCGCCGGCCTTGGCGGCAAAATATCCGGGCTGATCTCGACGCGCCATGGCTTCGGCTTGCCAACCGAATTCATCAAGATCCTCGAAGCCGGCCATCCCGTGCCCGACGCCAATTCGATCGAAGGTGCCAAGCGCGCCATCGAACTTGCGAAAAGCGCCGGTCCAAACGATCTCGTTCTTTGCCTCTTGTCGGGTGGCGCGTCCGCCCTCTGGTCCGCGCCTGTCGATGGCGTCAGCTTCGACGCCAAACAACAACTGACGAAACAGCTCCTAAAATCCGGCGCGCCGATTTCCGAAATGAACTGCGTCAGAAAGCATCTCTCGCGCATCAAGGGCGGCAAGCTCGCAGCCGCCGCGCATCCCGCACGCCTTTTGACGGTCGCGATTTCCGATGTCCCCGGAGATCATCCCGACGAAATCGGCTCCGGCCCGACGGTCGCCGACCGCACCACACTCGCCGAAGCCCGCGCCGTGCTCGCGCGCTGGAACATCACGCCCGCACCTGAAATCGCTACCGCACTTAGCGACCCGAACAATGAAACGCTGAAAGCGGGCGATCCCAAGCTCTCCTCCTCAAGCTACAAAATCGTCGCCGCTCCCAAGGCCTCGATCGAAGCCGCAGCAAAACTTGCCCGCGAAAAAGGCTACCGGGTCGATATCCTGGGCGACAGCTTGGAAGGCGAAGCACGTCAGGTCGCCGCCTTCCATGCCGCCATGGCACTCGATGCCAAACGGCGCGGCGAGAAAGTGGCCATAATGTCTGGCGGCGAACTGACAGTAACCGTCAAAGGCAACGGCTCGGGCGGACCCAATCAGGAATACGCCCTTGGCCTCGCAATTGCCCTTAATGGCGCAAGCGGCATCTGCGGCCTCGCCGGCGACACCGACGGCATCGACGGCGGCGGCGGCAATGCTGGCGACCCGGCCGGTGCCATGGTTTTCCCCGATACTCTTCAGCGCGCGGCCGCAAAAAACCAAATTGCCGCCAACTTCTTGGAGAACAACGATTCATCCGGGTTCTTCCGGCCGATTGGCGACCTTATTCTGTGCGGGCCCACCCAAACGAACGTCAATGATTTCCGCGTCGTTCTCGTCGATCCCTAAGTCCGGATTTGATACCGGGCTTGTGACCGGCGAGGGGCGGCGTTAAAGCACCATTCGGACGGTGGCACGAAGACATGAGGGTTCGAGACGTGAAGCTGTCACGATTGCCACACACACACCGCGCCGCATTCGCCGCAGCCATTGCACTGATGATGTATATGCCAAGCGCACACGCTGATTTGAAATTGTGCAATTCAACTGCGAGCCGCGTTGGCGTTGCCATCGGCTACCAAGATCCAACAGGGTGGTCGACCGAAGGCTGGTGGAACATCGCATCGCAAACCTGCGAGACATTGCTCAAAGGTGCGGTTCCCAGCCGCTTCGTCTATGTGCATGCTGTCGATTATGATCGCGGCGGCGAATGGGGCGGCAAGAACGAGATGTGCACGGCCGAGAAATCGTTCGCCATCAAAGGGGTTCAGGATTGCCCCAAACGCGGTTATAAGCGCTCTGGTTTCTTCGAAGTGGATACCGGCGAGGCGAAAGAATGGACCATCCGCCTGACCGATCCCGACCTCCAAGGAAATAAGGAAAAATGAGACGAAATCGCCGGGTCAAGATTGTCGCGACGCTTGGTCCGGCGTCTGCCGCTCCCGAAATGGTCGAGCGGCTTTTTATTGCGGGCGTCGACGTGTTCCGCATC
>JBJXFO010000041.1:0-4445 GCA_046154725.1 Parvularculaceae bacterium
CGATCTGGTCTTGAAGCGCCGTCATCTCGTCGGCGGTTTCTTCCGTGTAGCTGGCGGCGATCTCGTTGTAGCGGTCGAGTATCGCTTTCTTCTCGGCGACGCCTTCCATGGCATTGCCGAGCACGTCCTTCGCGGGATCGAGTTCCGGCTCCTGCGACAGGTAGCCGACCCTGATGCCCTCCGCCGCGCGCGCTTCGCCTAAAAAGTCATCGATCTTGCCGGCGAAGATTTTGAGCAGCGTCGATTTGCCCGCGCCGTTCAGACCGACGACGCCGATCTTGGCGCCCGGCAGAAACGACAGCGAAATGTCTTTCAGAACGGTCTTGCCCCCCGGATAGGTCTTGGAGAGCTTGTGCATGTGGTAGACGTACTGGTGGGCTGCGGCCATGAACGGCGCCTCTCCGGTTTGTTTGTGAGGAGTGATTTGGCCCGCTTCTAACCGATTGGCGAGACGATCTCAACCCACGTCTCGCCGCGCCTCACCACGCCGGGTTTCTGACGCCGGTGAAGAAGTAAACGCCAAGCCCAACGGTGAAAATCAGCCAGCCCCAGAGCGTGTGCTCGAACCAGATCGCCCAGAACGATTTGGTCTTGTGATAGCGCCAGGCAAACAACATGCCGCCCGCAAACGTCAGCGCAACGGCGATCCAATTGCGAAAAAGAATATGCGCAAACGCAAAGGCGAGACCGTTGACGAGGATGAGTGTCCATTGATTGGCAAACAGCGTGCCGTAGCGATGGAAGAAGAAAACCCGGTACACGAACTCCTGGGCAAGCACGGAGGTGAAGGGATAGAGCACGAGCAGCTTCAGCCAGCGCGTCGAACGGGTGCGCGGCAGCTCAAAAAAACGCTCCGGCATCACAGTCGCAACCCATGCCGTCAGCACGCCGCCGAAGATGACGAAAATGAATAGAATTGAAAACAGCGTCTCGCGCGCGATCTTGGTCTTGAATTCGCGGCCGAGCTTGAAGGTGGGGTCAAAAAACAAGAGTGCCAGCATGAGGCCGAGTACCGGCGGCAAAGCGTAATAGAGCGGTACTTGATGATTGTAGACCACGTAACGCATGAACAGCGGCGCGACGATGAACAGGATACCGAGTTCGCCGATCAGCCTAATGCGGCGCATTTCATCGGGACGGCCGACATCGGGTGCGCGCGGCAGCGTGCCGACCGCAGCAAAGCGATTTCCCACAAGGCCTAGTATGCGCGGCGGCCGCATGCGTTCGTGGGTCCTACTCTTTTGCCGTCTCACCGGCGGCGCTATAAAAACCGCTCAGCATCGACGCACGCTGGTTCCAGCGCCTTTCAATCTCGCACGCGATAACGCGCGCCGAATCGAGCGGCTGATAGGCCCAGGTTTCTAATGGGTCATGCGTTTCGTGCAAATGACCTTCCGGCAACACGCGCGTTATTCCGGCGGCCGCAAGGCTCGCATGAAAGCGCGAGAATTTGGCGCTGCCGCCGGAGGGGTGGAAAATGTAGACCGGCTTCCCGGTCGCCGCCGCTTCGCCCGCCATGTTGACGCTGTCGGCGGTGACGACGAATGCCTCAGCATGGGCGAGGAATTGCGGATAGGGATTTTCGCCGGCGCCGTCCCAGAGAATGCGCGGGGCCGCAGCGGTCGCAGCATCGATTGCCGCGAGCAATGACGGCGGCGTGCGCCGCGACGGCGTCAGCATCAGCCCCGCGCCGCTATGTGACAGGCGTGTGAGCGCCGCGATCAAGCGCGCTTCGTCGGCCGCCGTGTAGCGATAGTCGCCATTGGGTCCGCCGATTAGAACGGCGACGCGCGGTTGGGGTAGCGCCGCGATCCCCGGCGGCATGGTTCGGCGCAATTCCGCGAGCCGTGCCGGCGAAAATGCGTGCGGCGACGTCAAGGTGGTCACAACATTGGCGCCGCGCCGCGTGTCGTGTTCGGGAACCCAGAAGAGATCGGCGCTCGATGCGGGCGTTTTCGGATCGAGCAGAATAACCGTGTAGGTAGCCAAGCCGGCCTTGCGTTTCAGCGCCCGGATGTAAGGCGTTGTCAGCCGCCCGGTCGCAAAGGCAATCGCCGGCCAAGGCGGGGCAAACAAGTATCCCGCTTGCCCGAACTTTTCGCGCGCCGGAACCGGCCCCCAGGGGGCGAGGAGTTTGGAAACGCCCCCAGGCGCCACACGCTTGAGATCAACCTTAACGCCGAGGGCTTCGGCCACGCCGAGGCACTGCACCTCATGGCCCGCCTTCCCGTCGGAAATGACCCACGCGCGATGCCCTTCCAGAGGGCGTACGCTGGTTTTTGGCTCGTGTGGCGGGGCGAGTGGCATGGGACCGTTGTGACGGTCTAAGGGGCCTCTGTCGAGCCCTGAAGAAATCTGCCGGCGGAGAAAGAAATGCAAAGCAAGACAGTCTCAGCGTTTCCTGATATTACGGCGGCGATTTACCATCCTGATTACCACGCGGAGGCCCGCTCGTGCCCATCGAACTCGATGCCCTCGACTGGCGCATCCTGAAGGAACTTCAAGCCGACGGGCGCATGACCAACATCGCGCTTGCAACCAAGATCGGCTTGTCGGCGCCGCCCTGCCTGCGCCGCGTCCGGGCGCTGGAGGAAGCCGGGCTGATTTCGGCTTACGCAGCGCTCGTCGATGAGGAAGCCCTTGGCTTCACCTTGACCGCCTTTGCCATGGTCCGGCTGCACAACCAGGCGGAAGCCGATCTGCGCGCGTTCGAGAACCGTCTGCTCTCATGGCCGATCGTGCGCGAAGCCCACATGCTGTCGGGTGAAAGCGACTACATGCTGCGCTGCGTGGCGCGCGATTTGACGAGCTTCCAGGATTTTGTGCTCGGCGAACTGACGGCCGCCCCCAACGTCGCGAGCGTCAAAACATTCCTCACCATCCGGCGCGCGAAACGGGAAGTGGGTGTGCCGATAGCGGCTGGAAGTGGCAAGGACGCGTTACGTGCCATCTAGGCCGCCGTCCTAAGTTTTGTCCGGTTCGAAATCACTGCGGTCCCGCGCGTGATGAAACAACGCGAGCACCGTTACGATCTCAGCTTCATCGTCAACACAATAAATCACTACAAACGGAGTGCGAGCAATCCAAGTCTCATACAAGTCGCATTGCGCCAGCTTCCATCCTGCTCGCGGATAAGAAATCAGAAATCTGTTCAGGAATATATCTACGCGCGCGAATGTGCGCTCGGCTGTCTTTTTGCCATAAGCCGAAATGTCATAGGAAAGTTGATTTACAATGTCTGCCTCAACGCGAGCCGACAGTACGACCTTCATAAGCGCTTAAAGTCGAACTGCCGTGAAATGCGATCCATCGCGTGCCCGGCATCTACGACTTCGCCTCGGTGCGCCTGCTCGATACCTTCTTGGAGCTGTGCGCGCTGTTCCGGTGTCATGCGATCATAGAAAGTTTCGGAAACAGCCGTCTCGTAAAGTTCCGACATGACCTCTTGACGCTCATCCGGGCCGAGCGTGCGGAACATTTCAATGATTTGTGACTGAGTGCGGGTCATGACTCTGGTTACCACATACGGGCGCGAAGTGCTACCCGTAGGCATAACAGCAACCGCATCCCCCCCTACTTCCACTCGACCTTCAAGACCTGAAACGATCGCGAGCCCTTGGGCGTTGTCACTTCCACGCTATCGCCCTTGTTTTTGCCGATCAGGGCGCGGGCGATGGGCGAGGAAATGGAAATCTTGCCCTCGCGCAAGTTGGCTTCGAGATCGCCGACGATGGTGTATTTGACCTTGTCGCCAGAGTCGTCGTCCTCAAGCGATACGGTCGCGCCGAATTTAATGGTTTCGCCCGACATTTTCGACGTATCGATGACGTCGGCGCGCGAAATCTTATCTTCAAGATCGGCGACGCGCGCTTCGTTCAGGCCCTGCTGTTCCTTGGCCGCGTGATACTCGGCGTTCTCCGAAAGGTCGCCATGGGCGCGCGCTTCCGAAATGGCGGCAATGATCCGCGGACGCTCGACGGCCTTGAGACGCTGTAATTCAACCTCAAGATCCTTGTGACCCGCGATCGTCATGGGCACCCGTTCCATCGTCATCTCCGACGTCTCCTTCAAGCCCGCACTTACGTGCAGCACGGACACAAACACTTCAAAGAACCTGAGGAATGCAGCCGGCCTGGAAAGTCCTGGCGGGAATCCTGGGCGCGCCAGAACTCGAAAGCTAAACCAAACTGCCACTAGCCTCGGTGCGCGTAACTTTGCAGCGGAGCGACTTGAAGCGTGCCGGACTTCAACGCCTTGATCGCCCGCGTCACCGCCACGGCCCCCGCTAAAGTTGTATAATAAGGCACGTGCTGAAGCAAGGCCGAGCGGCGGATGTCTTTGCTGTCGGAAAGCGCTTTCGAGCCTTCTGTTGTATTAAAAACAAGGTTGACTTCGCTGTTTTTGATGGCGTCGACCACGTGCGGCCGCCCCTCAAGAACCTTGTT
>JBJXFO010000044.1:0-11446 GCA_046154725.1 Parvularculaceae bacterium
CGATCTTCAGAGACGCAATGAACAGCTCCGTAAGCCTTGCATTCGGTTGATGGCTGTCAGGAACTGGCGGCGCGGTCATCCCGTCACCATGATTTCAGCGGCCACTCAATGGGCGATTTCGGCGGCCAGGGAATGTCGCCTCTTTTAAGTTGGCTGGCAAAATTCGGCGTCGCCTCAAGCGGAAACGGCGCGCCGCACAGGCAAAGTTCCGTCGCATTGATCAATTTGAGGTGCCCGAAAGGCTGCTGGTCAATGCGGCTGGCGATTGTCCGCGCCGCGTCGAGATCGCCAGTCCACGCGGCATGGCTGAGGGCATGGATATCCGTTTCAGGCTCGGAAAGCGCTGCGCGCCCAGCTTCAAGGTTAGCCTTTGCGTCCTTGCCGCTCAGGAGGAGGATAAGTTCAGCGGTACGGCCAACATTCCCTCCGCTTGCCCGTGTGCGATTGCCGATCTCCGTGAAGTCCGTGGCGTTGCCTTGCAAGGCGGCGACCAGCAGGTCGTTTCTGGCGAAAGGCGGGCGCATGCCGACTGTCGCGGTTGCTCTTTCGAGTGTAGCGCGTGCGTCGTCAAAGTCGCCGGTCATAGTTTGGATGAACGCCATGATTCCGAAACCGCCCGGATCGAACGGATCGCAGGCGTTCCGGCGCTTGGCAAAAGCGAGCGCCGCATCGGCGCGGCCGAGGAGCACGGCGTCGCCGATCCAGTGTGGATAAATGCATTCTTCGCTGGCGAGGGCGGCGTCCATTTTGGCGCCGAGCCCTGACCAGTCGTTCGATACCAAGGTCAGCGCATATTCGGCCATTAACCGCCGTCCCGGCGTCCTTGCATGTCGGGATGCGGCATCCATTCCTTCAACGAAACGCGCCAAATCGGATTCGGGCGATGTGGAGGCAAACATTTCCGGCAGGTCGAAGCCGAGCACCTTGGCGTCGAAAACGTGGAAATGAAGGTCGGCGATGTAGAGACGCGCGTCAGCGAAATCGGGCTCGAGCGCGATCGCTTTATCGAATTCGATATTCGCCGCCAACAAGCCTTCGTACAGGGGACCGAAGGCATGCGCGTCGAGATAAAGCTTGGCGCCCTTCTGATACGCAACAAAGGCATCGACATTGCGAACGCTTGCCTCGGTCATTTTTTCGCGGGCGCGGTCGTCAAGCAAGACGCCGAGCGCTTCGGCAATTCGCTGCGCCATCTGCGACTGCGCCGTGAACACGTCGCTGAGCGGCGTGTCATAGGTCTCCGACCAAAGATGAAATCCGTCGGACGCCCGGATCAGCTGCACCGTAATGCGCGCGCGTCCCGCCGACCGGCGCACCGATCCTTCAACCACATGGGCGACCCCGAGCGTCGCGGCGATTTCCGGAACTGGCAGATCCTTGCCCTTGAAGTGAAACGCCGAGGTGCGCGCCGTGACGAGGAGGCCCGACACATTCGTCAGGGAGTTCAAAATCTCTTCGGTGAGGCCATCGGCGAAATAGCCGTCGTCCGCGCCGGAAGAAAGCGCGAGAAACGGCAGCACGGCGACGGACTGCTGGGCTGCTGGGGCCGGTGCGGCTGGCCGCCGCGTCAGGCCGAAATAGGCCGCTGCGGCGATAAGGACCGCGCCAACAAGCGCTGCGATCTTGGCGCCGGGCGCGATGCCGGCGATCGCCGTGCGGCGCACCGGCAGCGCCGGCGATGGCGCAGGTTCGCCGGTCAGGCGTTGTTTCAAGGCAGCGACCAGGCTCTGCAGTTCGGGCGCGTCCGGCGCGCCGGTCCATGTGCTGAAATCGATGGTCTGAAATTGCCGGAATCCGATCTTGGGCGGCGACGCGTCAAGGGCGATCGGCACGAGAATGCCTTTTTCGCGGCCAACCGTCGCCTCGTCCGCAACCCAACTGGAGCTGACAGAGACCTCCGACCAGGCGACAACTACGGCTCCTGCTTTTTCAAGCTGGGCTTCGGTCTCTTTGGAGAAATCGACCCCGCCTGGGAGGCGGCGGTCCCACCAGACGTCAAAACCCGCGCTCTCCAGCGCGGCAGCGAGCAGTGCGACGCGGGGTTGGTCCTCGCGCGAATAGGATAGAAAGACCGTGCTCACGCGACCTCGCCGGATTGCCGTTTAATACTAGCAGACATTGACGCAAAGGTCATAAAGCTGCGGAACCCGTGCGCCGGCCGTCGAAGCACAGGCCGCTTTTATTCAGAACAGGCGTCATCCGCCAAAGGAAGTCTTGCGGCATGACGGATTCCCGCGTTCCCGTTAACGAAGTCAGCGCTAAGCATCAGGCCCATCTGCTTCCGGACGCGTTTTCGAAATGGTTCGCCGCACGCGGCTGGCGCGTGCGCGCGCATCAGCTCGAATGCCTGGCGCTCGCGGGCGATGGCCGCTCGCACCTTCTGATCGCGCCGACGGGCGCCGGCAAGACGCTGGCGGGATTTCTGCCAAGCCTTGTCGCGCTTAGCTGCGGCGTGCGCACGGAAAAGCTGCACACGCTTTATGTCTCGCCGCTAAAAGCGCTCGCCGTTGACGTGGCGCGCAATCTTGATCGGCCGATTGCCGAGATGGGGCTTGATATCAAGGTGGAGACGCGCACCGGCGACACGCCGCCGTCGCGCCGCCAGCGGCAGAAATATGCGCCGCCCGACATTCTGTTGACGACGCCCGAGCAGGTGTCGCTGATGCTCAGCCACACAGATGCGCCGAAATTTTTCGGCGGGCTCGAAGCGATCATCATCGATGAGGCGCATTCGATTTTTGCAACGAAGCGCGGCCATCTCCTTGCGCTCGGTCTCGCGAGGTTGCGCCGCCTTTCGCCGCGCTTGCGCGTTGCGGGCCTCTCGGCCACGGTTCCCGATCCCGCGCCGTTGCTAGATTTTCTGTCGTCCGGCGCTGCGACGCGCGCAGTGCTCGTCCGGGCCGAAGCCGGCGCGAGGGCCACTGTCGAAATTCTCAATTCCGGCAACCGCATCCCTTGGTCCGGGCATTCGGCGCGTCACGCGCTCGGCGAAGTTTACGACGCGATCCGCGCAGCCCGCATGACGCTCGTCTTTGTCAACACGCGCGCGCAAGCGGAGTTGACCTTTCAGGCGCTGTGGGCGGCAAACGACGACAATCTACCGATTGCGCTCCACCACGGCTCGCTCGACGTCGAACAGCGCCGCCGTGTCGAGGCAGCGATGGCGAAAGGCAGCTTGCGCGCAATCGTCGCGACCTCGACGCTCGATCTCGGCATTGACTGGGGCGATGTTGATCTCGTCATTCAGATCGGCGCGCCAAAGGGGACTAGCCGCCTGACACAGCGCATCGGCCGCGCCAATCACCGCATGGACGAGGCGAGCGCGGCGCTGCTTGTGCCCGGCAACCGCTTCGAGATGCTCGAATGCCTCGCGGCGCAAGAAGCGATCGGCGAAGGCGCGCTTGATGGCGACGAGCCGCGCGAAGGCGCCCTCGACGTCCTGGCGCAACACATTATGGGGACCGCGTGCTCGGCGCCATTCAACGCTGAGGACCTTTATACGGAGGTCACTTCGGCGTCGCCTTACGCCGCGCTGTCGCGCGTGACCTTTGACAAGACCATCGCCTTTGCGGCGACCGGCGGCTACGCGCTGCGCACCTATGAGCGGTTTCGCAAGATTGTGAAAACGCCGGACGGGCTCTACCGCGTCCGCAATGCGCAAGCCGCCAGCCAGCACCGCATGAACGCCGGCACGATCATCGATGCGCCGTCGTTTACAATCCGCCTGACGCGCGGCGGGCGCTCACGGGGAGGGGGGCGCAAACTCGGCACCATGGAGGAATGGTTTATCGAGGGCCTTGCGCCCGGAGATACGTTCGTGTTCGCGGGCGAAGTCTTGCGCTTTGAAGGCGTTGAGGGGACGGACGCGCTGGTGACGCGCGCGCCGGGCGAGGACCCGAAGATCCCCAGCTGGAATGGCGGCAAGTTTCCGCTCTCGACGTTTCTGGCGGGCCGGGTGCGGCGCATCATCGCCGACGAGGCGCGCTGGGGCGCGCTGCCAGAACAGATCCGCGACTGGCTGGCGGTTCAGCGCGACGTGTCTGTCATTCCGAATACTGAGGAAATGCTGCTGGAGACGTTCCCGAACGGCGGCCCGAACGGCGGCCCGAACGGCGACCGGCATTATCTCGTCTGCTATCCGTTCGAGGGGCGCCTTGCGCACCAGACGCTCGGCATGCTGCTGACGCGCCGCCTTGAGCGCGCGGGCGCGCAGCCGCTCGGCTTTGTGCCGACGGAGTATTCACTGTCCGTCTGGGCGCGGCGCGATATGGCCAGCCTCGACTTCGGCGCGCTGTTCGCCGAGGACATGCTCGGCGACGATCTTGAAAGCTGGCTCGCCGAATCGGTTTTGATGAAGCGCACGTTCCGCGACTGCGCCGTGATCGCGGGCCTGATCGACCGGCGCCATCCGGGCCAGACCAAGACCGGGCGTCAGGTGACGTTTTCGGCCGACCTCATCTTCGATGTGCTGAAAGAGCACGAGCCTGACCATTTATTGCTGATGGCTGCCTGGGCCGATGCTGCGCGCGGATATCTCGATCTAGCGCGGCTGCAAGCGTTGTTAACCCGAATCAAAGGCCACATCCGCCATGCGGCGCTGGCGCGCGTTTCGCCGCTTGCGGTCCCGGTGATGCTCGAAATAAACAAGGAGATGATCGTTGGCGAGGGACAAGAAGCGATGCTGAAGGAAGCCTCTGACAGGTTGATCGAACAGGCGATGGCGCGATGACCGGCGTGAAGCGATTGTTGATGGGCATTCTTGCCGCGATTGCAGTGCCGTTTTCGGCGGCGGCGCAAGACAGTGTGCCTGCCCGCCTGATGACGCCGGCATCGCTGGGTGCTGACGCGGACGACATCGCGGCCAATTTTGAAACAGCGCTCGACGCGGCGTTTGCGACCGGCGATTTTGTCGGGCTCTCGGTTGCCGTCGTCCGTCGCGGCGAGACCGAACTCCTCAAGAGCTGGGGCGTCCTCGAGGCGGGCAGCGACAGCCGCGTCACCCCGGCGACGGTCTTTCGGATTGCGTCGCTATCCAAAGGGATCGCTGGCAGTCTTGCCGGCATGGCGATGACCGAAGGGCTGCTGTCGCCCGACGATCTGGCTGCGCCCTACGCCCCCGGCCTTGCGCTCGCTGGCGGCGCGGAAAAATCGCTGACCCTTTCGCATCTCCTCAGCCACCGGACCGGCCTGCCGCCGAACGCCTATGACAATCTCCTCGAAGAAAATGTGCCGGTCGGGGAAATCCTGCCGAAATATCGCGGCGTCGCCCTGAGTTGCCCGGTCGGCAAGTGCTATGCCTATCAGAACATCGCCTTCGACTTGATCGGGGGCGCGCTGTCGTCCGTGTACGAACAGCCCTACGAGGCGCTGGCGCGGCAAAAGCTGTTCTGGCCGCTCGGCATGATGACGGCGTCCTTTGGCGAAGGGGGCCTTACGCAAACCGCCAATTGGGCGCGCCCGCATACGCGCGAGCGCCTCGTCAAAGGCGCGGAAGCCTTTGGCCCATGGCGCCCCATCACGGTCAAGCCCGCCTATTACCGGATTCCAGCGGCGGGAGGCGTCAACGCCTCGCTGTTCGACATGACAGCATGGCTGAAGGCGCAAATGGGCAAGTCGCCGAAAATCTTGCCGGCGCAAGCGCTCGCCCTGATCCACGCGCCGCGTGTTACGACGCCGGCGGAGATCGCGCGCATGCGCCCTGTCTCGCCGCGATTCAGTGCCGC
Source organism: Parvularculaceae bacterium (assembly GCA_046154725.1). GTDB lineage: Bacteria > Pseudomonadota > Alphaproteobacteria > Caulobacterales > Parvularculaceae > Amphiplicatus. The sequence continues at coordinate 5,724 of JBJXFO010000044.1, forward strand.
GCAGTATGGTTTCGGCTGGCGGCTTTACCAATATGGCGGGGCGCCCGTTATCGCCCATAGCGGCACTGTCGACGGCTACGCGGCGCAGATTGCCTGGCTCCCCGACCACGATGTCGGCATCGTCATCTTGTCGAATGCGCGCTCAAAGCGCCTGTGGCGCATCCTGCCGACATTCCTCGATCTGGAGCTCGGGCTTTCGCGCGAAGACTGGCTCGCCCTCAAGGAGACTGGCGCGGTTGCCGGGTCAAAGTGATAGGGCGGCGCAATTGATGAAGAGCGAGCGGGCGTCGATCATCGTCAATGGCGAGGCGCTGGTGCTTCTTACAGCAGGCGCCATGCTGCGCCCGGCTTGCGGGACGCTCGTCGTTTCCGACCTGCACCTTGAGAAGGGTTCCAACTTTGCCGCGCGAGGCGTGCTGCTGCCGCCTTATGACACGCGCACGACGCTGCGCCGCGTTGCAACCCTGATGAAGAACCTGAAACCCCGGCGGGTAATTTCGCTGGGGGATGCATTTCATGACCAGCACGCCGAGGCGCGCATGGACGCCGGTGATGCCGAGTTCCTCAGTACGCTGACGAGTTCGGCCGACTGGATCTGGGTGCTCGGCAATCACGACCCGGAGCCGCCAGCGCGGTTTGCCGGCGCGGTCGAGTTGGCGGTGAAAATCGGCGGGCTTTTATTTCGCCACGAGCCGCAATCGCCGGCTGAAGCCGGCGAGGTCGCTGGACATCTGCATCCCGTCGCGCGGGTGAAAACACAAGGCGGCGCCATGCGCCGGCGCTGCTTTGTCACCGATGGCGCGCGTCTTGTGATGCCGGCGTTCGGCGCCTATGCGGGCGGCCTCAATGTGCTTGACGCAGCGTTTGCGCCGCTGTTCGCCGAGTTCCGCTGTCACGTTCTCGGCGGCGACGGGGTCTATCCGTTCTGGGGACAAGCGCTATCGCCGGATGCGGGGTCGGCTGCCGCCCGCCGGGCAGGATAACGCCGCCGGTTGACAGGCAAAAAAGCCCCGGCTATCCCCCGCGCTCCAAATTGATCAGGTCCGGGTCCCGCTATGAAAGTCAGAAGCTCCCTTAAGTCGCTGAAATCGCGCCATAAAGATTGCCGCATCGTGCGCCGCAAGGGCCGGGTTTACGTGATCAACAAGACCCAGAAGCGCTACAAGGCGCGCCAGGGTTGATTGTTTGGGCGAAATGGCCTGGCCGATTCGTCCGCGCCGTTAACGCTCTCCCGCCGAAAAACTGATGGCCGCAATCCAGCCGATGTAATAGGCTCCTCCGCGATGCCGCTGTTTCGTATTGCCTTGTTGGGGGCGACCCTTGCGCTGTCCCCGCCGGCTTTGGCGGATCAGACGGACGCGCGCCTCGACACCCTCTTTGAGCAACTCCGGACCGGTGACGGGGCTGGCGCGGAAAGCGTCGCGGAGGAAATCACCGCGATCTGGACAGTGTCGCAGAGCGCGACCGTCGATCTTCTGGTGTCCCGCGCAATGGCGGCGTTCGACGCGCAGCAGCACGACCTCGCAGAGGCGCTGCTTGACCATGCCATCGGCCTCTCGCCGCACTACGCGCAAGGCTTTGCACTGCGCGGGGCCGCGCGCGCGGCTGGCGACGATCCAGCCGGCGCCATCGCCGATTTTTCTCGCGCCATTGACCTTGAGCCGCGCCAATATGAGGCGCGCATTGCGCTTGCCGAAATTATGCTCGCGGGCGGCGATGCACGCGGCGCTTACGACATGTTGCAAAAGGCGCTTGAGTGGAATCCGCATGAGCCGCACGCGAGGGAGCGCGCGCGCGCGCTGCGGCAAAAACTGGATGGGCAGGAGATTTAAAGGGTAGGGCGGGTTTTAACCCGCCATCTTACCTTCTCGCCAGCACCAGCATTCGCGGCGGGTTTGTTGGCGGATTGAAATCCGCCCTACGTCCAGCGCTTGGTTGTTCTTTGTACGGACACATCCGGCGCGGCAATCGCCGCGCCTTGATAGCCGGTGAGGCTGTCGGCGACAAACGGGTTCGACTGGCGTTCGCGCCCGAAATTCGACATCGGCCCGTGGCCCGGCACGAAGCGCATCGCGTCGCCCAGCGGCCAGAGTTTTTCAGTAATGGACCGGATCAGCGTCGCATGATCGCCGCGCGGAAAATCCGTGCGGCCGATTGAACCTGAAAAGAGCACATCGCCGACGAAGGCGATTTTTGCCTCGCGGTTGAAAATGACGACATGGCCGGGCGTGTGGCCGGGCGTGTAGACGACGCCGAACTTGACGCCGTCGAGGTCCAGTTCGTCACCGTCCTCAAGCCAGCGGTCAGGCGTGCAATCCTCGCCATCTTCGATGCCAAAGCGCCGCCAGCTTTCGCGAATTTGGGTCAGCCAGAACACCTCTTCCTGCTGCGGACCTTCGATCGGGCTGCCGGTGCGCCGCTTGATTTCTTCGGCCGCGCCCGCGTGATCAAGATGGCCGTGCGTCAGCCATATCTTGACGATCGTCGCATTCATCTCGCGCGCGGCAGCCATGATCTTGTCCGGCTCGCCGCCCGGGTCGACGACAGCAGCCTTGCCGCTCTGTGTACGGATGATCGAGCAGTTCTGCTGGAACGGCGTTACGGGAACGATCTTGACGGTAAAGGCAGGAGCGTCCGCCATCACCCTTTCGAGCGCTCCACATATTCGCGCTCGGCGATCCTGACGACGATGCGCTCGCCCTCCGCGAGATACGGCGGGATCATGATACGCGCGCCGTTCTCCAGGATCGCTGGCTTGTACGACGCCGATGCGGTCTGCCCCTTTGTCGTCGGTTCGGTTTCCTTGATCATGGCAATCGTTGTTTCGGGCAGCGTAACGCTCAACGGGCGCTCATCGTGGAATTCGATGATGCACTTCATGTTGGCTTCGAGAAAATCCGCCTGCTCGCCAACCAGCGACTTTGGAATGCTCGCCTGCTCATAGCTTTCCGAATCCATGAACACGAGCATGTCGCCCTCTTCATAGAGGTATTGATGATCTTTCTGTTCAAGGCGCGCGCGCTCGACCGTTTCAGACGCCGAGAAGCGGTCATTGTATTTTGTGCCTGACAGAATGTCCTGCATCTCGATCTGGTTGAAGGCGCGCAAATTTCCGGGCGTCCGGTGCTCGGCCTTGATCACGAGGCAGAGCTTTTCCTTGTACATAATCACCATGCCCTGACGGATGGCGTTGCCGGGAATTTTCATGGCGTCGAACTCTTCTCAATTGGGGGTTTGGCGCAGGCGTATAGCGGGGGAGGGCCGCTTTGGCGAGAGGCGCGGTCAAAAGCCCTGAAACAGGAAGTCGAGGGCGCCCGTGATCTCGTTGCGGTATTCGGCCTCGAGGTTCGCGACGGGATTACGCAGCATGGCAGCCGGCAGGGGAGATATCTCTCTCGTCTGAAAGACATACTCTTTGCCGGCCACTGTCATCACTGGATTCAGGCGGGGCAAAGCCTCACGCATTTTGGCGTTCTGCGGCGACAGTGGGACGACAACGCGCGTCGCCAGATCGCTCAGCAAATTGGCCTGCACATCGACGACAAGGTGCTGTGTTGCGCGCGAAGTTTGGTAAACGTCAAACCTCGCCATAAGCCTTCCAGATGTCTTTCGTCCAATCTGAAATAATAGCGGGACCTTCCCGGTTTATCCGTTCGTTATAGGCTTCAATTGCGTCCTTGTTGTCTCTGCGCCATTGCTCTTCACGCGCCCGCCGCACTGCGTCGCTGATGCCGTCCTCCGCTGCGCGCGAGGCGTTGACGCCGAGCGCCTTCGCGGCGTCGATCACGTCGCTGGCTATGGTGAGGTTGATGCTTTTTCTCGGAGCTTTTTGGGAAGCCTTTTGGGTTAGCGGCATAGCAAATTCCTCCTCAGCGCGCCTATAAAATAGGCGTATTTCATGCGCATGTCGAGCGGCGTGAACGAGACTAAGGCCTAGACACTTGAAGTTTTGCAGTTTATATTCATCCATATGGTTGAATATTCTGTCGCCCTGACTTCGGATCGCCTCGACCAAACACTACTCGCGCTCGCCGATCCGACTCGGCGCGCGATTATTGCGACGCTGGAGCGCGGCGAGGCGCGGGTGACCGACGTCGCGGCGCCGTTCGCGATGTCCCTCAATTCCGTCTCGAAGCACATCAAGATACTGGAGCGCGCGCACTTGGTCCGTAGGCGGAAGGCCGGGCGCGAACATTTCCTGTCCTTCAATCCGGCGCCGCTGGAGGACGCCTCGCGCTGGATAGAGGAAAAGCGCGCGTTCTGGTCAGGCCGCCTCGACGCCCTCGAACACGCGCTTCGCAACGACGATGCAAAAGCAGAAAGGAAAGCGACATGACCCGATATGGCAAACGGATCAACGAAACCAGCGTTCGATTTGAACGGCTGCTGCCCGGCCCTGTTGAACGCGTCTGGGCGTATCTCATCGAGCCTGACAAACGGATGATGTGGTTTTGCGCTGGCGCCTTCGACTTGGAGCCCGGCGGCAAGGCGCAGTTTCATTTCGACCACCGGCGCCTGACCGACGAGACGCCGCCGAAGAAATACGAGAACCACGGCGGCGAGATGAAGTTCGAGGGCACGATCATTGAAGCGGTTCCGCCGCGTCTTCTTGTCTTCGACTGGCCGGAAGACAATCACCCCGATACCCGCGTCCGCATCGAGCTTGCGCCTGACGGCGACAAGGTGAAGCTGACGCTGACCCATTCGATGCTTCAGAAACGCGAGACGATGATCGGCGTTTCCGGCGGCTGGCACATTCACCTCGATCTCCTCGAGGTGGCGCTGACAGCCGTAAAAGGGCCCGCCTTCTGGAGCGTGATTACAACTCTCGAAGCCGAATACGAACAGCTGCACGGCGCATGAAGACCTAGGCAGCCACCAATCCGTCGCCAGCCTTGCGGGCTGCGGCAAACCGATCGCGCCTATGGAAAACACTATTCAAGGCGTTCTGCGATCCAAAGTTTGATGAGCGATTGCCGTGTCACGCCGAGTCGGCGGGCGTGCTCGTCGAGCCCCTTCACCACCCACGCGGGAAAATCGACGTTCACGCGCCGCGGTTCGAGGTTTGGACGCCGAGCCATCGTCCAATCAACGAGCGCCTCAACGTCTTCGTCGCCCGCTTCAAACTTCGCGTCGAACTCACTCGCTTTCATAGCGCTCAATCTCCGTCCTTCTGGCGCGGCGCACCGAAATTATCCGGATTGAGTCGCCGCGGCGCGTGTAAATCGCCGCCCAATGGATTTCGTCGATCTTCCCGACCGCGAGAACGCGCGGCTCATCTGCAGTTTTGGCAGGCGCTTCAAGTAACCATTCATCGTGCCAGAGTGATTGCGCCTCCTCAAAGTCAATCCCGTGCTTGGCCTTGTTGGAGAGGCTTTTCCGCAGGTCGAATTCAAAGATCATGGAGAATAATAGTATATAAAATATACATTTTCAAGACCGCTGAAAACGCCATTCAAGCCGCCTTCAACCCCGCAACGAACTTCCTGAACACGCCAAAACTGTCCTGCGGACCGGGCGAGGCTTCCGGGTGGTGCTGCACGGAAAATGCTGGCGCATCCGTAAGCCGGATGCCGCTATTGGATCCATCGAACAGCGACGTAAACGTCGGCTTCACATTCGCGGGCAATGTCGAGGCATCGACTGTGAACCCGTGGTTCATGGAAACGATCTCAACCTTGCCGGTCTCAAGATCTTTGACCGGATGATTGGCGCCGTGATGG
>JBJXFO010000051.1:0-5514 GCA_046154725.1 Parvularculaceae bacterium
ACCGATCGCGCCCAACGCCGCCCGACGCAGCGCAAATGGATCCCCCGATCCCGTCGGCTTTTTCCCGATCGTCCAAAACGAGGTCAGCGTATCAATCTTGTCGGCAAGCGCAACAGCGACCGAAACCGGCGCCGTTGGAACTGCGTCGTCGGCCCCCTTCGGCGCATAATGCTCGCGGATGGCGTCGGCGATGGCTTCCGCTCCCCCGCTTGCGGGCAGGGCTATCGCATCGGAGCCGCCGCTGTCTTCACCCCTCTCCCGCTCGCGGGAGAGGGGTCGGGGGTGAGGGGCCGTATACTGAGAGATCGGTACATGTTGACGCCCCCTCACCCTGCCCTCTCCCGCAAGCGGGAGAGGGTTCAGTTCCATATGCGATAGCCCTGCGCTTGCGGGAGAAGAGCGTTGCGCCAGAAAATAATACCGCCCCATGATCCCTTGCAGCTCGGGAAACTCATAGACCATGCCGGTCGTGAGGTCGGCTTTCGCCAGCAGCCCCGCTTGCTCCGCCTCAAGAGGATCGGCGCCGACAGCGGGAGCAATCTCCTTCGCCAGCGCTGCAACGCGCCGCGCCTTGTCGCCGATCGAGCCCAGCCCTTCAAAAAACGTTACGCGGTCGAGATCGGTGATGCGATCCTCAAGCGGCCGCTTCAAATCCAGCTGATAAAGATACCACGCATCCGAGAGCCGCGCCGTCAAAACGCGCTCATACCCTCTGCGCATTGACGCGCCGCCGTCCGCCGCTTCGATATTGGCGACGAAGACGAATTTCGGCGCGAGGCGCCCCGTTTCGGGCGAGCGCACCGAGAAATACTTCTGATGTCCGCGCATGACGGCGGTCAGCACCTCATCGGGGAGCGCGAGGAATTTCGCGTCGAACGCGCCGATCATCACGACCGGCCATTCGGCGAGGCCAGCGACTTCCGCCAGCAATCCCTTGTCCTCAACGAGTTCGAGCCCTTGCGCCTCGCACAAGGTGCGCGCGTCCGCCGCGATCGTCTGACGGCGGGCGTCGGCGTCCAGCACCACTTTCGCCGCGGCGAGCGCCGCCGCATAATTGTCGAAGTTCCGGGCACGGATTGATGCGCCGCCCGCCGCACGGTGGCCGCGTGTTTCGTCACCGGCGGCCAATCCGTCAATTGCGAACGGAACAATCTCATTATCGAAGCAGCACAGCACCGATTTCAGCGGGCGCACCCACGCCAGGTCTCCCCCATTCCGTTCGGAGGCCCCCCAGCGCATCGACTTCGGCCAGGGAAAATTGCGCACGATGTCAGGGACGGTCTCGGCGATGACGTCCGCCGTCGCGCGCCCCGGCCGGTCGAGGCGGGCGATGTAATATTGCCCCTTCTTATCTTCCTCGATCGCGCATTGATCGAGCGAGGCGAGCCCCGCCGATTTCAGGAAGCCGTCGATCGCCCCTTGCGGCGCGCCGACGCGCGGGCCCTTTTTTTCTTCCTTGCGGTCCGCCTGACGCAGCGGCAGGCCGGTTGCGACGAGCGTCAATCGGCGCGGCCCAGCAAACGCCTTGACGCCTTCCGGCAGGTACCCGGCAGCGATCAGGCGCTCGTTCATCATCCGCGCAAGATCGTCGCCCGCGCGCGCCTGCATGCGGGCCGGAATTTCTTCGGAAAAGAGTTCGAGAAGGAGGTCGGGCATTTTGGGGACTGGGGATTTGGGATTGGGGATTGGGGATTAGGGGTTTAGCGGGCAAGACTTTCAAAACCTAGTCCCTGGTCCCCAGTTCTTAATCCGTCTTTTTGCCCCCGAGCACGCACTGGTCCAACCCGTCCCGACGCACAATATCCATCCGCTTGCGGATGGTCGCGGCGCGCCCGCGCACGTAAGGCCCGGGGTTGACTGCGCGCCATTTGTTGGGGCTTGGCAAAACGGCGGCAAGGAGCGCGGCTTCCTGTTTTGTCAGGTCGCTCGCGCTTTTGCCGAAGCGCCCTTGCGCCGCGGCCTCCGCGCCGAAGAGACCGTCGCCCCATTCGGCGACATTGAGATAGAGTTCCATCGTACGCCGCTTGCCCCAGATCGTTTCCGAGACGAGCGTGAACCACGCCTCGAGGCCTTTCCTGACATAGCCGCCGCCATTCCACAGGAAGACATTCTTTGCTGTCTGCTGTGAGATCGTCGAACCGCCCCGGCGCTTGCCGCCGGTCTTGTTGTCCTCCGCCGCCTTCTTGATCGCCTCAACGTCAATGCCGGCATGCAGGCAATAGCGCGAATCCTCCGCCGCGATGACCGCGCGCACAAGATGGGGCGAAATCGCGTCAAGCTTTGCCCAGTCATGGCGCACCGTCTCGCCGTCAAGGCGCCGCTCCAGCATGGTCCAGGTGCCGGGCGGGGCGGCGAAGCGGTAAAGAGCCGCCCCCGCGAACGGCGACAGGCCGACGACGACAACAAACCAGCCAAACGCGCGCGCGCCGATGCCTGCGGCGCGGCGCACGTCCTTCGTCGTCACTTTCAGTCGCGTTTTTGCCATCGCCTGCCGCCCCACAAGCAATTATATCAGGCGTTAGCGGCGGCGGCGAATATGCGAGGCGAAGGCCGGGCGTCGCGGCCTGGCTGGCGTTGCCACGAAGACACAACGGCAGCATTTCGGCGGCTATGGCGCCGCAGGTCGCGGTTGTATCCGCCGCGCGGTCGTGGAATGCATTCGCGACCCATTGCGAGGTTCAGATGATGCGACGCTCAATGTCAAAATTCGTGGCCGGACTGTGCCTGCTGGCGGCCGGCCTTGCGGGACCTGCCGCTGCGCAAGGCGTCGCCGATGCGGCGACGGACGCCGCCATTGCCTGCCTTGACGTTTCAGACGCTGGCGCTCGTCTTGGCTGCCTTGAAAACGCCGCGCGCGACATCAAGGCAACGCGCGTCAGGCCGGAAACGGCGGAGGAAAGCGCAGCAGCGGAGGCGGCCGCCGCGCCCGTTATCAATACTGAAATTGCGACCGAAGAAGACCTTTTCGGCGCCGAAGCCCTCCCGGCCGCAAAAAAAGCAATACGCGAGAAAAACGACGCCGTTCGCCTGTCTTCAAAAGTCGTCGAGTTTCGCGTCAACCGCCTCGGCGATCTGACCGCCGTTCTCGAAAACGGGCAGGTTTGGCGCCAGCTGTCGAGCGATGGGGCCGTCGTTCGTCCATCGAATAACGGCAAGGTTTACACGGTTTCGATCAAGCGCGGGCCGCTTGGCAATTACTTGATGAAGATTAACGAACTTGACCGGTCAATTCGCGTAAGGCGCATCAAGTAGAGGCGGCGGGCGCGGCTTGAAAGCGCCCTTGCGCGCGAAAGGCTTCGATAAACGGCGCGTATTCGGCGGGCTGGCGCGTCGCCGTCAGCCCGCGAAACGACACCCAGGGTTGCGCGCTGCCTGTCCAGATATCGCCGACAGGCTCGACCCAGGACGTGTCGTCAAACGTGCCCGCGCGCAAGCTAAGCATGCCGATTGAGGGCGTCTGGCCGTTCGCGATCCGCGACCCGCATGCGCCGCAAAAGAGACCGAAGCGCTCATTGCCGCTGTCGGCGGCCCAGACGGTGCGCCTGGGTTCGCCTGACGTGAACGACAACGCGCTCTCGAAGACCGTCGCCACAACAGTGAACGCACTGCCCGTGATCTTCTGACAGTTCGCACAATGACAATTGTAGATCATGAGCGGCGGCGCAGCGAGCGAATACCGCACGACGCCGCACGCGCAGCCGCCGGAAAGGGGGAGAGAAACTTTCGCCATCGGAACACTCCTCTCAGGCGGCGTTTCCGCGCCGATCAAAGCCAGCGCCGCACACGCTTTTTATAGGCGCGGTAGTCTTCGCCGAATTTCGCTTCAAGCGCGGCTTCCTCCGGCCTGATCTGGAGCAACTCTATGAGAACCGCGAACGCGGCTGCGCCAAGAAGCGTCAGCGGCTGCGCCAGCCAGACCGCCCAGCCAATGAGAATGAGAAGCATGCCAAGATACATCGGATTGCGCGAGACGCGGTAGAGGCCCGCCACGACAAGGGCATTGGCCCGTTCCGGCGTCAACGGGTTGACGGTCGTCCGGGCCCTGATGAACGCCGCGACCGAGATGAGATCGATTGCAAGCCCGGCGCCGGCGATGCCGGCCGCGGCAAGCGCGCGGCCCGGGAAGTCTAACGCCGGAAGGCCCGCATACCGCGCCAGCACCCACATGAGGGCGCCAGCTGCAAGGGCAATGACGGGCGGGGGAACAAGCGGAGCGCGCCGCTTGCCGGTTGCCGGGGCAGAATTGCGCGCGGTCATGGCGCACCCTGATAATCGACGACGCCCGGCTTTCCCGACGCGCCTTGCGGGCTCATCAGCCAGGCCTCGCAACACGCCCTCGCCAGCGTCCGTACCCGGAGGATATAGGATTGCCGCTCGGCGACCGAGATGACCCCGCGCGCATCGAGCAGATTGAAGAGGTGCGAAGCCTTGATGCACTGGTCGTAAGCCGGCAGCGCGTAGGACTTGCCCGCCGCCTTGCCGGCCTCAAGAACGCCAAGGCAGGCAGCTTCCGCCTCGCGAAACTGGCCGAGCAACGCATCGGTGTTCGCGAGGTCAAAATTATAGGCGGAAAATTCGACTTCCTGCTGGTGGAACACGTCGCCATAGGTGAACGCGGATCCGTCCGGCTTCCTGCCGCCATAGACAAGATCAAAGCCGTTATCGAGCCCTTGGATATACATCGCAAGGCGCTCAAGCCCGTAGGTGATCTCGCCCGTCACGGGGCGGCACTCGAACCCGCCGACCTGCTGAAAATAGGTGAACTGCGAGACCTCCATGCCGTCGCACCAGACCTCCCAGCCAAGACCCGTGGCGCCAAGCGTCGGGCTCTCCCAGTCATCTTCGACAAAGCGTATGTCGTGTACGGAGCGATCAACGCCGATCGCATCGAGCGAGCCGAGATAGAGATCCTGAATGTCAGCAGGCGACGGCTTCAAGGCGACCTGAAACTGATAGTAATGCTGGAACCGGTTGGGGTTCGCGCCATAGCGCCCATCGGTCGGCCGCCGGCAGGGTTGCACATAAGCCGCGTTCCAGGGCTTCGGCCCCAGGCTGCGCAACACGGTCGCCGGATGAAAAGTCCCCGCCCCCATCTCCATGTCATAAGGCTGCAAAATCACGCACCCCTTGCCGCTCCAGTACTGCTGGAGGGTAAGGATAAGGTCCTGGAAGGAAAGCGGGGCGGCTGCCATGGGGCACGCCAATAGGCGGGGGTGCATGGCGGGTCAAGAACTGGACCGCATCGATGCTGCGCGCTTTTCATTTTATTCAGATCGCGCCAGTCTACTTCTGTGACCAAAGGAATTTTCACAACCAAGGCAGAAAGCGGTTATGATGATGATCGCGCGACACGCTATCATTTTCCAAAACAGTACCTTGAGAAAGTCGCGAAAACGGTCGGTGATCTAGCACTATACTACGAGCCGCGCCGAAATGGCGGGCGATCAGCCTACATCGCATTCGTTCGAGTGGATGGCATAACGACAGACGATCAGCGTTCCGGTCACTATTATG
>JBJXFO010000059.1:0-8953 GCA_046154725.1 Parvularculaceae bacterium
TCTCATTAATCGTCGGCATCAACACCCCCAATTTCTTCTTAATATTCGCACGGCTCGGGGGGGCGGGGGGGCAAGCGGCATGGGGCATCTTCAGTCGTTTTTTCTGAAATCGACGCCTCGCCCTGTGTGATGCTATCAGCTATCCGAGTCATTGATTTTGGCATCATTCGATGCCATAAATTGTGCCTTCATGAGGATGATCGCAATGCGCACGACGATAGCCCTTGACGACGATCTTGTTGCGGAGGCGCTAATGCTCACCGGGCTCAGTGAGAAGTCGAGCCTCGTCCGCGAGGCATTAAAGGCGCTGATTGAGCGTGAGAGCGCGCGCCGCCTTGCGCGGCTTGGCGGCACGGAGAAAAGATTAACGGCGGCGCCGCGACGCCGATTGCCTGCGGCCGCGAATTCGTGATTCTCGTCGACACATCGGTCTGGGTCGATTTCCTGCGAAACGGTGATCCTGCATTTGCGGAGGCGCTTGAGGCGGGACGCGTGCTGTCGCATCCCTTCGTCATCGGAGAAATCGCGCTTGGTCACATCAAGAAGCGCGACGAAGTCCTTGCCTTGCTATCAGCGCTGCCAAAGGCCGTCGTCGCATCCGATGACGAAGCGATGGCGTTGATACGGCATCAGCGACTCTTCGGCCGCGGCATCGGCTATATCGACGCACATTTACTGGCGTCAGCGCGGCTTTCGTGCACCATGCTGTACACTCGCGACAAGAAGCTTCGCATTGTAGCGGAAGAACTGGACTTGACGGCAGACCTTCGCTGACCGCTCACCGATACGGCGCATCGATCTCCAGATTTTTCGCAATCTCCCGCTCCCAGCGGTCGCCGTTCTGCAAGAGTTTCGCCTTGTCGTAGAATAACTCTTCGCGCGTTTCGGTCGCGTATTCGAAGTTCGGCCCCTCGACGATCGCATCGACCGGGCACGCTTCCTGGCAGAAGCCGCAATAGATGCATTTGGTCATGTCGATATCGTAGCGCGTTGTGCGGCGCGAGCCGTCTTCGCGGGGCTCGGCCTCGATCGTGATCGCCTGTGCGGGGCACACCGCCTCGCACAATTTGCAGGCGATGCAGCGTTCCTCGCCGTTTGGATAGCGGCGCAGCGCGTGCTCGCCGCGGAAGCGCGGCGACAAAGGCCCCTTTTCGAAAGGATAATTGAGCGTCGCCTTCGGGCGGAAATAATACTTCATGGCGAGGAAGAACGCGCCAAGGAAGTCCTTCAGCATGAAGCCGTTCAGCGCCTGAACAATGCGCGACATCTAGCTTCTCCAGCTCTGGAAATAGGCGGCAAGGTCCGGGACCGCGATCTGAACGCCGGCGACCAGGACCACCCAGACAAGCGACAGCGGCAGAAAGATCTTCCAGCCGATCCGCATCAACTGGTCATAGCGGTAGCGCGGCACAATGGCCTTCACCATCGCGAACAGGAAGAAGAACAAGAATGTCTTCAGCATGAACCAGAAGACCGGGATCGTCTCAAGCGGCGCCCAGGGGATCGGCGAATGCCAGCCGCCGAAAAACAGCAAAGTCAGCATGGCGCACATCAAAACGATGTTGGCGAGTTCGCCGATCATAAACATCAAAAATAGCGTCGACGAATATTCGACTTGATAGCCGGCGACGAGTTCGCTCTCGGCCTCCGGCAAATCGAAAGGCGGGCGATTGGTTTCAGCTAGCGCCGAGATGAAGAACACGACGAACATCGGGAACAGCGGAATGAAGTTCCAGTTCCAGAAGCCCCCGCCGCCGCGCGCCTGGCTATTGACGATATCGGAAAGGTTGAGCGAGCCGACCAGCAACAGGACGGTGATGATCACGAATCCGATCGACACTTCGTAGGAGACCATTTGCGCCGCAGACCGCAGCGAGCCGAGGAACGGATATTTCGAATTCGACGCCCAGCCGCCGATGATGATGCCGTAGACGCCAAGCGAGGAGATCGCGAAGAGATAAAGAATGCCGACATTGATATCGGCGCCGACCATGCCGGGCCCGACCGGGATGACCGCCCACCCGACGAGGGCCAGTACAAACGTAATGATCGGCGCGAGCAGGAACAGCGCTTTGTTCGCGCCGGCCGGAATGACGATTTCCTTGAAGACGAATTTGAATAGGTCGGCGAACGACTGAAGGAGGCCAAACGGCCCGACGACGTTCGGGCCTTTGCGCATCTGGACCGCCGCCCAGACCTTGCGATCGAAATACATGAGGAACGCCTGCGCCAGCAGCAACGCGACGATCAGCGCCAGCGCTTGCAGCGTTGTCGGCACGAGCCACCAGAGCCAGCCCTGATCGGTCGGCCGCGAGGTCAAAAACGTCCAGACTTGCTCCATGGCGCGGGGTCATAGGGCGGTTGCGGGCTGGAGGGAAGGCGGCGAAGCGGCGCGTTGGCGCGAACGCAAAAAAGTTAACGAAAATGGGGCGTTAGCGCGACAATCTCGGCGACCGGCACGGTGATTTCATTGCGCGGGCGATGTTAGGCTCCTATCTTATTCCTCTAAATCGAGCTGAGGCGCGGGCTTTGGACGACAAGTCAGACCTTTTGAAATCGCTCAAGATCGACCGGAGCGAGAGCGGCGCCGCACGCGCTGGCGGGCTGTCGCCGGGCGGTGTTGCGGCCGTGGCGGTTGCGACGCTGGTGATCGGCGGAGCACTGGGCTGGTTCCTGAAGCCGGCACCCGCGCCTGTTGATCCTACCCCCGTCATAGCCAGCGCCTCCGGCTCGGCGACAGCGCCATCGGCGCCGTCGGGCGGCCTTTCTGCGTCGGGCTATGTCGTCGCACGGCGCCAAGCAACGGTCGCGGCCGAGGTTACCGGCCTTCTGATGGAAGTGCGCGTCGAGGAAGGCCAGAAAGTCAAGCAGGGGGACATTCTCGCGATCCTCGAATCAACGCTTGCCCGGGCTGACACCGATGCGGCGATCGCGCGCGCGGCGTCGTCTGATGCCGACCTTGCCGAAGCCCGGCGCATTCTTGAGCGCACGCGCGAATTGGCGAGGCAAGGCTTTGCCAGCAACGCGACGCTGACCGACGCACAGGCGCGTCAGGCCGCCGCGCTCGCCACCCGCAATGCGTTCCGCAGCGATGCCGACCGCGCGCGCGCGCAGCTTGAGCGCTATGAAATCCGCGCGCCGTTCGATGGCGTTGTCGTCAACAAATCGGCGCAGCCCGGCGAAATCATCTCGCCCGTATCGGCCGGCGGCGGCTTCACCCGCACCGGCATCTGCACCATCGTCGACATGACGAGCCTTGAGATTGAAGTCGATGTCAGCGAAGCGTACATCGCGCAAGTGTTTGAAGGACAAAGGGTCGAAGCGGTGCTGGATGCCTACCCAAGCGACCGGCTGCCGGCGCGCGTCATCGCGACCATTCCCGCCGCCGACCGCGCCAAGGCGACCGTTCGCGTGCGGATCGGTTTTGAAAAGCCCGACCCGCGCATCTTGCCTGAAATGGCGATCAGCGTCAGATTTTTTGACCGCAACGCCTGACCCGCGCTCCCCTCTTTCCTGGAGACCCCGATGGCCGACCTCATCCGCCTTTCCAACGTCGACAAAAGCTATGTGCGCGGCAAGGAGAAGATCTCGATCTTCGACAAGCTGACCATGCATGTGCCGCAGGGCGATTTCATTGCCATCATGGGGCCGTCAGGCTCCGGCAAAACGACACTGCTCAATCTGCTCGGCGGCACCGACAGGCCCGACGGCGGGACAATTGAGTTCGACACCGTCAGGCTCGACCAGATGAACGAGGGTCAGCTTGCCAAATGGCGCGCGGCAAACGCCGGCTTTATCTTCCAGTTCTACAATCTGATGCCGACGCTTTCGGCGGCGCAAAATGTTGAACTGCCGTTGATGCTCACAAACCTCGGCGCAGCCAAACGCAAGCAAAACGTCGAAACGGCGATGAAGATCGTCGGTCTCGCCGACCGCGCCAAACACCGCCCGCGCGAAATGTCCGGCGGCCAGCAACAGCGCGTCGCCATAGCGCGCGCGATCGTCGCCGACCCGAAACTCCTTCTCTGCGACGAGCCGACCGGCGACCTTGACCGCTCGACTGCCGACGAGATCCTCGGCACGCTGCAACTCCTCAACCGCGAGCTTGGCAAGACGATCATCATGGTGACCCACGACGCGGAAGCCGCCAAGTTCGCCAAACGCACGCTGCACCTCGACAAGGGCCGCTTTAACGAAAAGGAGCTTGCGGCGTGAACGATTTTCTCCTGATGCGGAAGAACCTGTTCCGCAAGCCGGTGCGCACGAGCCTTTTGATCGTGTCGATCCTGATCGCGTTTTTGATTTTCGCCATCCTGTTCAGTTTCAATCACGCGATCAACAATTTCAATTCGCTGCCCAACCGGCTAATTACGCTCTCCAAGATCAATTTCACCGAAAGCCTGCCGATTGCGCATTTCGACAAGATTGCGCGAACCGAGGGCGTCGCCGTCGCAACGCACCTTAACTGGTTCGGCGGCTATTATCAGGACCCGGTCAAAGGGTTCATGCCGGTTTTCGCGGTTGATCCGAAATCCTATTACGACGTCTACGCGGACGACCTTCCGCTGACGGAGGATGCAAAGGCTGCGTTTTTCACGGAACGCACCGCCATGCTCGCTGCAGAGCCCGTCGCGGCAAAATGGGGCTGGAAAGTCGGCGATACGATCCCGTTGAACAGCAATATTTTCAGCCAGGCCGACGGCAGCCGGGTTTGGGATTTCAAGCTGGTCGGGCTGATCCCGACACCCCCCGGCAGTTCGCAGACGGGCTCGGTCCTCATCAACTACGACTATTTCAACGAGACGATCAGCTTTGGCCGCGACCGGATCGGCTGGATCGCTTTCCTGACGCAGTCGGCGGCGATCAACGACCAGGTTATCAACGCAGTCGATACGCGCTTTGCCAATTCGTCGGATGAAACCTCGACGCAGGACGAAGCCGCATTCAACAAATCCTTCGCGGCACAATTGGGCGATATCGGTCTTGTCACGACGCTCGTCGTTGGCGCAGCCTTCACCGCCATTCTCCTTATTGTCGGCACGACCATGGCGCTCGCCGTGCGCGAGCGCACGAAAGAAATGGGGGTCATGAAAACGCTCGGCTTTTCCTCGCCGCGTATTTTGCGAATGGTGCTCGGAGAGTCGCTGCTGCTTTCGTTCCTTGGCGCCGGTCTTGGCGTCGGCCTCGCCGCGGCTATGCTTGGCGCGATGAGCGCGGCGGGCGGCGGTTCCGGCCCGCCGATCTATTTCGCGCCGCAAGTCATTCTTCCCTGCGCGCTGATTGCGTTGACGCTCGGGCTCGTTACCGGCGCGCTCCCTGCTCTCGGCGCCTATCGAATGAGCATCATTGACGCCCTTGGGCGGCGTTAGGACGGGAACGCAATGTCCTCGCTTCTGAATCAGATTTCGACCGTTACGACGCTCAACCTGCAATCGATCCCGCAGCGCGCGGCGATGTCGATCGCAACGATCGTCGCTGTGGCGCTCGCGATTGCCGTGCTGCTTTTCTTCCTCGCGCTGTCGAATGGCCTTGATCAGACCATCAAGGGTTCGGGCTCCGACGATGTCGCGGTCGTCTTGCGCGACGGATCGGTTGCCGAGATCAACAGCGTCGTCAGCCGCGAACAGCTCAACATTCTGGCGACTGGACTTGGCGTTGCGGCTGCAAATGGAGCGCCGATCGCCTCTGGCGAACTTCTCGTCATTGTCGATGGCATCAAGAAATCGACCGGCACCAAGGCGAACATGCCGTTCCGCGGCTTGGGCGCGCAAGGTCTAGCGCTGCGGGAAACCGTGAAGATCACGGAAGGGCGCATGTTCGCGCCGGGCACGAACGAGATTGTCGTCGGCGCGGGCCTTTTGCGCGAATTCGATGGCTTCGCGTTCGGCAAGTCGATCCGCCTGCGCGGCGGCGAATGGCAAGTTGTTGGCGTGTTCGAAGCGCCGGGCACAGTGTTCGAATCGGAACTCTGGGCCGATATCGGCGTGACGCAAAGCCTGTTTGACCGGCCGAACGTCTATCAGACAATGCGCATGAAACTGAATTCCGCGGCGGACATGGCGGCCTTCAAGGACTTCGTGAAAGCCGATGCGCGCACAAAGGACCTGCAAGCGCTCTCTGAACGCGAGTATTTTGCGCAGCAGGCGTCGCAATCGACGGGCGTCTTTATCGGCATCGCCTATTTCCTCGGCGCGACGATGGCGATCGGCGCTCTCGCGGGCGCGCTCAACACGATGAATGCCTCGGTTTCGGCGCGCGCTTCCGAAATCGCAACGCTTCGCATCATAGGGTTTTCCGGAATCGCCGCGTTCATGGGGACGCTGATCGAAGCGCTGATGCTGGCGGCGATTGGCGCGGGGCTCGGCCTCCTGATCGCGTTCGTCTTCTTTAACGGACGCACGACCTCGACACTCGGCTCAGGCTTCACCCAGCTTGTCTTCAAGGTCGAAATGTCGCCATCGCTTGTTGCCACAGCGCTTTTCGTTGCGCTCATCATCGGGCTTGTCGGCGGCATTTTGCCGGGCATTCGCGCAGCGCGTCAGAAGCCCTTGCTGGAATTGGCGTAGCTCCGCTTGGCGCCGGATTGCTCGTCGCAGCGGCGCATATGCCGCAGCGCTGGCAACAGCTTTGCACAACTGTCACACAGCAGCGGTTGTAGGGCCAGCGCAGCGTCGCCAGTTCAACAAAGCGCCCGTCATCTTGTGACGCGTCGGCGCTGCATGTTCTGACATTCTTTCAGACACCTACCGAGAATGGATACCAATCATGAGCCAATCCAAAATGGCGTCAGCGCCTGCACCTTTGCTGTCGGATATTGTCGATACAGCGATTGCAGCGGGATCGTTCACGACGCTCGTTGCGGCTGCAAAAGCTGCGGGCCTTGTTGAAACGCTGAAAGGCGCAGGGCCATTCACGGTCTTTGCTCCGAACGACGATGCGTTCAAGAAGCTCCCCGCCGGAACCGTCGAGACGCTGTTGAAGCCGGAAAACAAGGCGAAGCTCGCCTCGATCCTCACCTATCACGTCATCCCGGGCAAAGTGTCCGCATCCGACATCGCCGGCAAGACCATGAAGGTCAAAACGGTTGAAGGCACGGAACTTTCGGTCGATGCGAAGTCTGGCGTGAAAATTGACAATGCAACGGTCGTCACGGCCGACATTGCGGCGTCAAATGGCGTCATCCACGTCATTGACACCGTAATCATGCCGGCGTCCGCGCAGTAAGTTATGATCGATCAACGCTGGAGCCGCGTCAGCGGCGGCTCCAGCGATTGCCTCACTTGACGCTGATGCGTCCCAACATGCCTGGCGCCGATTTGCTGACCGACGGCGGCGAGCCGTAAATGTCGATCTTGCCGATGCCGGCGATTTCAGCGTCGGCCTTTTCGCTCGCATAGACGCTGGCGCCGCCGACGCCAGATACAGTCACATCGACTGTGCGGCAGCGAAGCGCTTCGGCTTCGAGGCCGCCGACACCGGAGACGTCAGCATCAAGAGCATCACAAACTCCCTCCAGCGTCAGATCGCCGACGCCCGAGAGGTCGACGTCGAACGGTCCGCCGTTGATGCCCGTGACCGACCCGTCAACGACGCCCGCGACTTCGACGCCAGTCAGCACTGGCAGGGAAAGCTTCGCGGTGACGCCGTGACGGATGATCTTGCGTCCGGTGCGGCCGTCGCTTTCGGCGGCGTCGAGAATGAGAACGCCGTTAGCAACCTCAACGCGCACGCGGTCAAGGTCGGCTGGCCTGCCGGAAAGGGTCAGAGCATAGTCGCCGCCAACGGTTGCATCGAGTTCAACGATGCCCGCGATGGTCAGGCGATCAAAATCGATCACTTCCACGGTTCGCGTTTCATCTGCGCCGCGGTCGCGTGAGCCGACATCGGTAATGCCGCCCCACGCCACTTTAAGCGCTGTCGCCGCGATCGCGGCAACGATGACAAGCCCGATCAGAAATCCAAAGAATATTTTCATGTCCCCGCCTGCTCCCCGCGCGCCGTTTGTTGCGCGCCGTCAATGCACCTTGATCTCGGAAAAGAAATTGCCGCGCTTATCGACAAGCCTTGGCGACCCATAGACCGCGATGCCGCCCATGCCAGAAACTTCCGCCGCAACGCTCTCGCTTGCATAAACGCGCGCCTCGCCGATGCCGGCAACTTTCACGTCAACCGCCTTGCACTGGAAAGACTGCGCATCAACTTCGCCAACGCCAGAAACGCGCACGACCAATTTTTCGCAAGCGCCCGCGATGTTCACCTCGCCGACGCCGGACAGATCGAGCTTGAACTCGCCGGCCTTCACGCCGCTGATATCGGCGTCGGCAACGCCAGACACCGAAATGCGGTCGAGCGCGGGCATAGTGACGATCGCTGATACGCCCTTATGGTTGTCCCGGTGCTCACCGCGATGCTCGCCTCGCACACGCTTTTTGGCGCCAAGAACAAGCGCGCGGTTCTTCAGCGTCGCCTCAACCCGCGCCATTTCTTCCGGCGGCCCGGACAGGGCGATGCTGAAGTCCTCGCCGACGATCACATCAAGTTCATAGGCGCCGCTGATCTCAATCGCATCGAAGTCCCGCAAATCGAGCGTGGTCGATCGCTTTGACTGCGCCTCAGCGAGCCCAGACATCACGGCTGCCGCTGCCGCCAGCACCGTCAGGAGTTTTAGCGCCACGTCCGCATTCCTTTTGAAGTCCACCCGAACATCCACAATCCCGTCTTGCTGTAGCGTGCGCGCTCGTTGCGAGAAATCCGCCCCGGCGCACCTTGCGCTCAGGCGGGCGAATCTTTCGCGATTCGGAGCCTCGCGGCGGCTGCCAATGCCATATAGGATGTGAGTGATAATCACTTGCAGGCGCGCCGATCCGCTGCTAGGGCATCCTTGCTATTGCGAACTATTCGCAGTTGATGGAACAAACAGGGTGGGTACGATGTACAGCGGCGGACGAAATAT
>JBJXFO010000065.1:0-10689 GCA_046154725.1 Parvularculaceae bacterium
ACAATCCCGTCCTGGCCGCTGCGCCATTCTTCCTCGAGCTTCATGGCGATCTTGCCGCTGCGATTGATGCGCTGGAAGTCGGAGAGCTTGTTGCGGCGCACCGTGCCGGAGCGCGTCGCGAACATGATTTGCAACCTGTCCCACGCGTCTTCGTCTTCGGGGAGCGGCAGGATCGACGTGACGCGCTCGCCTTGCGCCAGAGGCAGCAGGTTGACGAAGGCTTTTCCCCGCGCCGTCGGCGGCCCCTCGGGCAGGCGCCAGAGCTTCAGCTTGTAGGCCATGCCGGTCGAGGTGAAGAACAAGAGCGGCGTGTGGGTGTTGCCGACGAAGAGTTGCGAGACGAAATCCTCGTCCTTGAATTTCATGCCGGCGCGGCCCTTGCCGCCGCGCTTTTGCGCGCGATAGGTCGACAACGGCGTGCGCTTCACATAGCCGCCATGCGTGACGGTGACGACCATCTCCTCGCGCGCGATCAGGTCTTCGTCCTCGACCTCGCCTTCGCTGTCGATGATCTCGGTCCGGCGCGGGACGGCAAACTCCGCCTTCACGCTGGCAAGTTCGTCTTTGATAATCGACATGACGCGGCCGCGATCGCGCAAAATGCCGAGATAGTCGGCGATCTTGCCAGCCAGACCCTTCAACTCATCGCCGATCTCGTCACGGCCGAGACCAGTGAGGCGCTGCAGGCGCAGGTCCAGAATGGCTTTTGCCTGTTCTTCGGACAAACGCAGCGTGTCGCCCTCGCCCATCAGATGGCGCGGATCAGCAACCAGCAGGACAAGCGGCGCCAAATCCTTGGCCGGCCAGTCGCGCGCCATCAATTGCTCTTTGGCGGTCTGCGGATCGGGCGCGCGGCGGATGAGCGCGACGATGTCGTCAATGTTGGCAACCGCAATCGCCAGGCCGACGAGGATGTGAGCGCGGTCGCGCGCCTTGTTCAGTTCGAACTTGGTGCGGCGGGTGACAACTTCCTCGCGGAAATCGATGAACGCGGTCAGCACATCGCGCAGCGTCATCTGCTGCGGGCGCCCGCCATTCAGCGCGAGGAGATTGACGCCGAACGATGTCTGCAATTGCGAATGGCGATAAAGCTGGTTGAGAACGACATCGGCCGCCGCATCGCGCTTCAGTTCGATGACGACGCGAATGCCTTCGCGGTTGGACTCGTCGCGGATATCGGCAATGCCTTCGAGCTTCTTCTCGCGGACGAGATCGGCAATGCGCTCGATCATCACCGATTTGTTAACCTGATAGGGAATTTCGGTGACGATGATCGCGAGGCGATCCTTGCGGATCTCCTCAATCGTCGCGCGCCCGCGCATGATGACCGAGCCGCGCCCGAGCAGCAGCGCCGCCTTCGACCCCGCCCGGCCGAGGATGATGCCGCGGGTCGGAAAATCCGGCCCTGGCACGATGTCGAGCAATTCGGCGTCAGTAATGCCGGCGTTTTCGATCATCGCAATTGTCGCATCGACGATCTCGCCGAGATTGTGCGGCGGAATGTTGGTCGCCATGCCAACGGCAATGCCGCCGGCGCCGTTGACGAGGAGGTTTGGAAACTTCGCCGGCAACACGGTCGGCTCGCGCATCGAGCCGTCATAGTTCGGCTGGAACGAGACCGTGTCGCGCTCGAGATCGTCAAGCAGCGACTCGCCCGCCTTGGAAAGGCGGCACTCAGTGTAGCGGTCGGCCGCGGGGCTGTCGCCGTCGATCGAACCGAAATTGCCCTGCCCGTCGACGAGCATGACGCCCATCGACCATTCCTGCGCCATGCGCACCAGCGCGTCATAGATCGCGAGATTGCCGTGCGGGTGAAACTTGCCCATCACCTCGCCGACGACGCGGGCGCACTTCATGAATTTTTTCGTATGCGTCAGGCCAAGCTCGCTCATTCCGTAGAGGATGCGGCGGTGCACGGGCTTCAGGCCGTCGCGCGCATCGGGAATGGCGCGGCTGACGATGACGCTCATCGCATAGTCGAGATAGGACCGCCGCATCTCGTCTTCGATCGAGACAATAGGCGAAGACCCCGGGGTTGCGGGATCGTTGCCGTTTTTTGGGGCGAATTCGTCGTCGTCGATTGCCACGAAAAACCTTCAGGAATCAGATGGAAACGGTCACCGTTGCCCTAGCATTTGCAGGCCGCGAGCCGCAAGCCGCGCGCCTTATTGCGCGCGCGTGATCGATCTATAGGATGCGGGCGCTCACACGAATTCATCGCATTTCAATCGAGGCTCGCCCGCATGCTGTCCAAACAAAGCCGATCCGCCCTAGCCAGCCTTGGCGCTGTGATCGCCGCGCTTGGCGCCGCAAGCTGTGGAAAATCAGAGCCCAAGGCAGCGGCTGCGGGCGCAAGCCCGGCCGCGCTCGCGCCGGAGACCTGGGCGGGCGTTGCCGGGCGCTTTGTCGACAGCGCTGGCAAACAGTCTGGCGAGGCGGTGCTCGTCGATGCCAAGGATGGCATTCTCCTGCGCCTGCGCGTTGAAGGCCTCACCCCCGGCTGGCACGGCGCGCACCTCCACATGGTCGGCGACTGCGCGGACGCTAGCGCCGGGTTCAAAACATCAGGCGCGCATTTCGACCCGGAGAACCACGAACACGGCCTTGAAAATGCGGCAGGGTCAGAACGCGGCGACCTGCCAAATATTTTCGCCGGCGCTGATGGCCGCGCCACGATCGAATTCTACCGCGCCAATCTGAATATAAATCCTTCTGAGGCAGGCGCCGCAACGAACGGCCCCTACCCGCTGCTCGACGATGACGGCTTTGCGATCATCATTCATGCGAACCCGGACGATCACACGACGCAACCGATCGGCGGCGCGGGAGACCGTGTGCTGTGCGCGGCGTTCGGGGGCTGAACAAGTTAGGTCCTCGACGGGGCTGACGGTGGGCGCGCGCGTGTCGGCGCCGCTCGCCCAAGATGCCTCCCCTGATGATGCGGATCGCGCGATCGGCGGCAGCTTGTGACTGCAATCACAGCGCCTGACGCCATCTGATCCAACTTCCAAATGACGGGACGCCGATCACCGGCGCACATTCGAGGGAGCTGGAAATGTCAACCGCAACTGGATTCCGCAATGGATTCGCCGCAGCATTTTTTGCAGCCGTTTCCATGTTGTCCGCTAGCGAAGCGGCGCCGCCCGAGCGCGATTACGGGTATAACGGTTGCCACGCCCAGACCAACCGTTGCCTGGCATGGTGCATCGGAAATCGTACCGGCGATGAACTGGGCAAGTGCATCGCCAATTGCCACACATACGAAGACAAATGTTACGCTAAACGCACGAAAGCTGCGCGCGCAAGCGATATCGCACCTGCAGCGCCGGCCAATCCTGCCCCGACTTCCAATAGCGACGATGGGCCGGCCGCAGACAGCGTGGCGCCGAAGAAAAAACGGGTTGCAAAGGACGGCGCGACGCGCAGACCCGACTGACGCCGATCTGGACAGTCGCTCCAACAAACGTTCTGGCGCACGCGAACTTCAAAAGTTCCGTGCGCCAGCAGCAGAACTCGCAAATCGCCGTGACCGTCGCAGACTACGCCGTCGCCGGAAACTCAGCGCGTTTAGTCATTGTCTCTGCATCGTGCGCGACCGCGCACACCATTTTCGTGCCGCCCGCTTCTATTGCTCCGAGCACGCCGGTTTGCCCCCGAACGACGATATCAGTGGCTGTCTATCGGCAGGCACTCGCCGCTGACGGGATTGCCGACCACCTGACGGCTCATCCATCCGTCCAAGGCCGCGCGGCATGCCGCTTCGCTCTCATACGCGCCGATGATTTCCGGATCGCCATTCGATCCCGGCGTCAGATAGCCGTGGGCCGCCCAGCGCGCGCCGGACGCGGCGCCGCTGGTTGCACAGGCGCTCAAGACCAAAGCTGCGGCAATGACGGCCAATCGACGGAATGTGACACCGCTCATCATCCGATCAGGCTACGACAACACTGGATTTCAATCCACGATTTTCGATTCAGAAAATAAGGATCACCATGACGCCGCGCTTTGCATCCGCGTTTTTCGCTGCCGCGGCGGCGCTTGCAGCGCTGGTGTCGCCTGCGTCGTCGAACGGCCTTGCTTTCGGCGACGATCTGCATGCGGCCGGTTGGCGGGAGCTGACATTCCGAAAGTTTGCCGCAACGCAATATCGCGCGGATGACGAGGCGCTTGGCGTTGTCGCCGAGAAAAGCTCGTCAATGCTTTATCGGACGCTGGCGAGCGAGCGCCTTTCGCCGTCACTTGCGCGCTGGTCGTGGCGGGTCGATGAGGGCGTCGGCGCCACGGACCTGACGCGGAAAGGCGGCGATGATTCCGCGCTGGCGCTCTATTTCGTGTTCGCCGACGAGAAAACGGCGAACCGCCTCGCGGGCAAGAAGCCGTCAATGCTCCGCATGCTCGGCGCGCGGAACACAACGACGCTCGTTTACATCTTCGGCGGCGCGAAAGCGGGCCCTTTCAAGAGCCCTTATGTCGCCGGCAGGAGCTGGTCGATGGTGCTGCGGCCGGCGATGAGCGTGCGCAGAACCTGGTTCGACGAACGCATCGATCTCGCCGGCGACCACGCGCGCGCGTTCGGCGCACCGCCGCAAAGGCTGATTGCAGTCGCAGTGTCGTCGGATTCGGACGACACGGGCGGGCGCAATGTTGCGTTCTTGCGCGGGCTGGCGGTTGAGTGAGGCGCTGCTAAGCGGCGGAAGAGCAAGCCCCGCTTCCGCTCCACCCGCTTGCGGGGGAGCTGTCGCGGCGGAGCCGTGACTGAGGGGGGCGCTCTTTCAAAAGGCGCCAACGCTTGCGGCAACAGCGCGCCCCCTCAGTCGCTTCGCGACAGCTCCCCCGCTCCGCGGGAGGAGCAAAGATCGCCCCTTCCGCTCCACACGCTTGCGGGGGACGCTCTTTCAACCGGCGCCCTTTCGCCCGAATTCAAACAGATAGCGCGAAAGCGCCGCGATTAAAAAACCCGGCGCTTTCGCGCCGGGTTCTGAAGACTTGCGCCCTTGAAGAGCGAAATGGGTGGAGCGCTGCTCCCGAGATCGTCCGGCACGCCCTTATTCGGCTTTTTCCGGAAGATCGCCCCTTCAAGAGACCGCCGCGATACTCAACCTTGCGGCATTTCGACGTTCAGGGACGCAACATGACGCCTGGTGGAAGGCTTAGACGACGGCCTTCTTCTTCCGGCGAGCCTTCTTGCGCTTTTTCTTGGCCGGCGTTGCGGCTTTGGCTTTGGTCTTGCGCTTGACCGCTTTGCGCTTCGTGGTCTTGCGCCTTGTCGTCGCGCGCTTGGCCGTTTTGCGCTTGGCCGTTTTCTTCGCCGTCTTCCGCTTGGCTTTACGTTTGACCGCCATGGTCTTTCCTCCGAGTAGCTAACGAAGCGCTATTCGTAATTCAATTTGCTAAAAAAGTATTCAACTGCGCGCGCGTCAAACGCATTGACGCATTCGAATTTGCACTTTTCGCGCATTTTTCTGAGTCGGGTGACTTAAAAATGCATCACGAATCATCGCGCGACACAGAATTTTGAGTCGAAACGCGCGCCGATGCATCGCGTGATTCGAAAATTTTCGTATCGCGCGCGCGACTTTGGCGCGCCTCAGAACGGAATTTCGTCGTCGAGTTCGAACGACTGTCCGCCGCCGGACGGTATCTCGCGCGCCGGGCTGCCGCCAAATTCCGCGCTGCCGCCGCCGTCGCGCCGTCCGTCGAGCATGACGAGCGTCGCGTTGAAGTTTCGCAAGACCACCTCGGTCGTGTAGCGGTCCTTGCCTTCCTTATCCTGCCACTTGCGCGTCTCGAGCTGGCCCTCGATGTAAACTTTCGAGCCCTTCTTCAGATATTGCTGTGCGACCTTGACGAGCCCTTCCGAGAACACCGCCACATTGTGCCATTCGGTCTTTTCGCGCTTCTCGCCGGTCGTCTTGTCGCGCCAGTTTTCAGATGTCGCGATCGAGAACGAGCAAACCGAACCGCCGTTCTGAAACGAGCGCACTTCCGGATCTTTGCCGAGATTGCCGATCAGAATGACCTTGTTGATGCTGCCAGCCATATGTCTCTCCGTTTGAAATGCGCGCGGGACTGAAGACTTTCGGGGATTCGGCCCGCGCGCGAGGCCGTACTTTTCCCCATCCGGACAAACCGCCGGAAAGCGCCGCAAACCGGCCGCTTCGCCTCAAAATGTTCACATCCTGTTCTTGCTGTCAACGCGCGAGTCGGGCAATGCAAACCGCGCACTGGTATGTCGGCGTACACTTAACTCTCATTGCCGCTTGGAACTCATGTCCCTCAAATCGATCCGCGTCGTTGGCGCCCGTGAACACAATCTGAAGAACGTTACGCTGGAGATCCCGCGCGACAAGCTGGTCGTGATGACGGGGCTGTCCGGCTCGGGGAAATCCTCGCTCGCCTTCGACACGATCTATGCGGAGGGGCAGCGGCGCTATGTCGAGAGCCTGTCGGCCTATGCGCGCCAGTTTCTCGAGCTGATGCAAAAGCCGGATGTCGATCAGATCGACGGCCTTTCGCCGGCGATTTCGATCGAACAGAAGACGACCTCGCGCAATCCGCGCTCGACGGTCGGCACCGTCACCGAGATCTATGACTACATGCGCCTCCTGTGGGCGCGCATTGGTGTTCCCTATTCGCCGTCGACCGGCTTGCCGATTACCGCGCAGACCGTCTCCGAGATGGTCGACCGGCTGATGACCGAGCCCGAAGGGTCGCGCTTCTTCCTCCTCGCGCCGATGATCCGCGCGAGGAAGGGCGAATATCGCAAGGAGTTCGCCGACCTGCAGAAGAAGGGCTTCCAGCGCGTCCGCGTCGACGGAACCTATTACGAGATCGCGGACGTTCCCGCGCTCAACAAGAAGCTGAAGCACGACATCGACGTTGTCGTGGACCGCATCATCATCAAGAAGGGCATCGAGAGCCGCCTTGCGGAAAGCTTTGAAACCGCGCTGGCGCTGGCGGACGGGATTGCGATTGCGGAAAGCGCGGAAGCGACGCTTGCTTCTCCTCCCATGCGAAGCGGGGGAGTTGGCCCGAAGGGCCGGAGGGGGGAAGTCAATGAGACGCCCCCCCACAGTCTCGCTGCGCTCGACAGCTCCCCCGCAAGCGGAGGAGCGGAAGACGGCGCCCACCGCATCATCTTTTCCGCCAAATTCGCCTGCCCGGTTTCCGGCTTCACGATTGACGAGATTGAGCCGCGCCTGTTCTCCTTTAACGCGCCAGCGGGCGCTTGCCCCAAATGCGACGGGCTCGGGACCGAAATGGTGTTCGACGAGGCGCTTGTCATTCCCGACGAGACGCTAACGCTCAACAAGGGCGCGATCGCGCCCTGGGCCAAGGGCCAGTCGCCTTACTACATGCAGACGCTCGAAGCGCTGGCGCGCCAGTACAAGTTCAAGGTGACGGCGAAATGGGCCGACCTCAAGCGCGACCAGAAAGGCGTCATCCTTTACGGCACCGGCGATAAAGACGTCGCTTTCGTCTATCAGGACGGCGCGCGCAAATTTGAAACCGTGAAGCCCTTCGAAGGCGTCATCCCGAACCTGCAACGCCGCTTCCGCGAGACAGAATCGAACTGGACGCGCGAGGAGATGTCGCGCTTCCAGACGGTGACAAATTGCGAGGCCTGTGGCGGCCAGCGCCTGAAACCCGAAGCGCTGGCGGTGAAAATCGGCGCGAAAAATATCTCCGAGGCGTGCGCGCTGTCGATCAAGGCGGCCAACCGCTGGTTCATCGAACTTGAAAAAGTGCTGTCCAAAAAGGAAATGGAAATCGGCGCGCGGGTGTTGAAGGAAATCCGCGACCGCCTCCACTTCCTCAACAATGTCGGCCTTGAATATCTGACCCTCGCGCGCGCCTCCGGCACGCTGTCGGGCGGCGAGAGCCAGCGCATCCGCCTCGCCTCGCAGATTGGCTCGGGCCTCACCGGCGTTCTCTATGTGCTCGACGAGCCGTCGATCGGCCTTCATCAGCGCGACAATGAACGCCTCCTCGAAACCTTGAAGCGCCTGCGCGATCTTGGCAATTCCGTGCTCGTCGTCGAGCATGACGAAGACGCGATAAGGGCCGCCGACCATGTTGTCGATATCGGCCCCGGCGCCGGCATTCATGGCGGGCGCATCATCGCCGAAGGCGATGTCAGCCAGATCATCCGCACGCCGGGCTCGATCACCGGCGATTATCTCGCGGGGCGCCGCGAAGTGCCGGTGCCGGCCGTGCGGCGCGCGATCAACCGGAAAAAGCTCATCCGCATCGTCGGCGCGCACGCGAACAATCTGAAAAACGTGACCGCCGAAATTCCGATGGGCCTGATGACGTGTGTCACCGGCGTATCGGGGGGCGGCAAATCAACGCTCGTCATCGAGACGCTCTACAAGGCCGCCTCGCGCCGTCTCTATAATGCCAAGGACGTGCCCGGCGCGCATGACCGCATCGAGGGCCTCGAAGAATTCGACAAGGTCATCGACATCGACCAGTCGCCGATCGGAAGAACGCCGCGCTCGAACCCCGCAACCTACACCGGCGCCTTCACGCCAATCCGCGACTGGTTCGCGGGCCTGCCTGAATCCAAAGCGCGCGGCTATCAGCCGGGGCGTTTCTCGTTCAACGTCAAGGGCGGGCGCTGCGAAGCGTGTCAGGGCGACGGCGTCATCAAGATCGAGATGCATTTCCTCCCCGACGTTTACGTCACTTGCGACACCTGCAAAGGCAAACGCTACAACCGCGAAACGCTGGAAGTGAAGTTCAAGGACAAGTCGATCGCCGACGTGCTCGACATGACGGTCGAGGAAGGCGCCGAGTTCTTCAAGGCGGTCCCGTCGATCCGCGAAAAACTCGACACGCTGAACCGCGTCGGCCTCTCCTACATCCACATCGGCCAGCAGGCGACAACGCTGTCAGGCGGCGAAGCGCAGCGCATCAAGCTGTCGAAAGAACTCTCCAAACGCGCCACGGGCCGCACGCTCTATATCCTCGATGAGCCGACGACGGGCCTGCACTTCGAAGACGTCAGACGGCTGATGGAAGTCATCCAGGAACTGGCGTCGACCGGCAACACCGTGGTCATCATCGAGCACAATCTCGACGTCATCAAACAGGCCGACTGGATTTTGGACCTTGGACCAGAAGGCGGCGACGGCGGCGGCGAGATCATCGCGAGCGGCACGCCGGAGGACGTGGCGAAGGTTGGCGCGAGTTATACGGGGAAGTTTTTGAAGGGGGTGCTTGGGCGGCGAAAGGGGTTAGGGAGAACATCGAAAGGCAAAGCCGCATAAAGGAACAACTATGACTGACGGCCAACTCAAGATTGTAGAGATCCATCACCAAACGACTGAACGCTTTGTATATTTTCTGTTGGCCACTGCGGCGGCCTCCATTGCGTTTGCCGTCTCGCAAACAAACGAACTTCCATTAAAATGCTCTCAAATTCCACTTGGTGTTGCAGTTTTGTGTTGGGGTTTGAGCTTCGGTTGCGGCTGCCTTGTTCGTATCGAGACACATAGGGCCCTTCACGCAAACCTTGAGAAACTAAGTCTAATTAGGGCCTCAACAGAAAATGCACTGAATTCGAATTTTGTCGATGGACGAAAAGAAAAGCTAACAAACGAATTTACTTCTCGAAATAAAAAAATCACTTGTCAAACACATTTGCAGATTTCTTTTTATGCTGCAGGCGGATTATTTTTTATTATTTGGCATATTATCGAAATGTACCTTCGCATCAAGGAAACTTAGAAATAAAGCCGGGATCCATGCGCTGTCAGTTTCCTCGCGCGGTGGCGCCCGTTGAAAGAGCATACGTAGGGTGCATTAAGGCCGCAGGCCGCAATGCACGGATTGGCTCGCATCACGTGCATTTCGCTTCGCTCAATGCACCCTACGTCGTGTACAGAGCAATTGACGAACGGGACAATGCTCCCCCGCAAGCGGGTGGAGCGGAAGGCCGCCTATTTCTCTTCCCGATCATAATAATCGACATCCGTCTCGGCACGGAACAGTTTGCGCAAGCGCCCCTCGCCCGGCGCGCCGGCGAAAACGCCGATCTTGCCGCCGTCGGGGTACTCGCAGATTTCGACATCGGCGAGCGTTGACAGCGAGAGATAGCGCATCGGCGCGGTTCCGGTGTTGATGATCTGATGCGCGGTTTCCGGTCCACCCGTCGGGCAGGCGATCACGTCGTGCGCATGCAGCGGATAGCGCGCCGCGCCATAGCGGAGCTCGCCCTCCCCTTCGAGGATGAGGAACATTTCCTCTTCGCCGCGATGGCTGTGAAAGGGGCATTGCGCCTTGCCGGGCGGCAGGACCGTCAGGTTAAAGCCGAGCTTGCGCGCGCCGATCGACGCACTGAACAGAGCCCGCTTCGAGGTATAGAGACCGTTCTCCTCGATATCGTCAAAGGTGGTGATGTCATCGAGATTGAGGACAGGCTTCATGGCATTGCGCTCGGGTTGGTGGCGCAGCAAGGCGCCACATCCGGCAACCGCTGACAAGATCACCGGCCGTATTTGCAATTTCGCCAATACGCGCGGCGCGTGCGTCCCGCTATCGCAAGCGCGCGTCGGCGGCATTGGCGGCATACGCCCCCGAGCGCGCGCCGCGCAGGCCGGTGATCGTCTCGAGGCGGAAGCCGCGTGCGGGCGCGCTTGTGAGCCACGGTCCGATCTCGGCAAGCGTGTCGGCGCGCGGATGAGC
>JBJXFO010000084.1:0-3239 GCA_046154725.1 Parvularculaceae bacterium
GCGAAAATCGAAGAGCGCCGTCTGCGCGCTGAAGACGTCGAGATAAGTGAACGCGCTGCGCGCATAGCCGGCGCGCACGCCGGCAAGCGCTGATTCCGCGCGCGGAATGACGTCGCGCCGGAGCGCTTCGGCTTCGGCGCTCGCCGCGTCGAGAACGCTGCGGGCGCGCACGATATCGCGTGAGAGCGCAAGGGCGCCGGCCTCGCGTTCGTAAGCGGCCTGACGGCGTTCGGCTTCCGCGCGCGCGATCGCGCCCTTGTTGCGGTTGAAGAAAGCGAGCGGCATCGACACGGAGAGGATCGCCGCCGTGTCGCGCGTCTCGCGCAAGTTTCGCACGCCGAGCGAAACCGTCGGATCCTGTTTGGCGGCGGCGCGTTCGAGCGCGACGGAGGCGGCGGCGCGGTCTTCGGCGGACTTCAGGATGGCGAGGTCTGGTGAACGCGCTGCGCCCGAGGACGCATCGCCGATGCCAACGACGATGCTTGGCGGCGGCGCCGGGAACCAGGGCGAGACAAGTGAAATGTTCGGCGTATCGAGGCCGACGAGGAGTGCGAGTTGCTGGCGCGCGGCGTCGCGTTCGCGCATCGCGCGTGCGTGATCGGAATTCGCATCGGCGGCGGCCGCCGCGGCGCTGTCGCCTGCGCCCCTGGGATCGCGCGCCGCTTCGACGCGGCGGGAAAAGGCGCGGCTCGTTTCCTCGGCGCTCGCAGCGCGCGCTTGTGCAAGATCAACCGCCGCCTCGGCCGCGACGGCGTCGATAAACGCTGCTTGCGCGGCGAAAATGATGTCGAGGCGGGTGCGCTCGATATTGAACCCGGCGATTTCGCGCTCGGCGCCGGCGACGGCGCGACGCGCGCGCCGTGTCCCGCCGCGCTCGATCTGCTGGGCGAGGCTGTAGGTGAATTCGCCGGCGCCGACGCCGTCGAAGTCTCCGCCGCCGCCGAAATTCTCGGCTTCTAGGAGAAGTTCCGGATTCGGCCGTGCCCCTGCCTGGCGAAAGGCGCCTTCGGACGCGCGCAGACCTTCCTGGCTCGCGCGGATGAGCGGTGCAGCTTCAAGAGCGCGCGCAGTCGCCTCGTCGATCGTCAGCGTGCCTGGCGCAGCTTCCGTTGGCGAGATAGCAGCGCGCTCTTGGGCGGAGGCGTTATCCGCGAGCGCTGAATGAAGAACGCTGACGGCGATCGCCGCCGCGATGCGCGGCGCCAAAACGCGCCGCAAGACTGACCTTTGCACGAAACATCTCCTCGAACTGACGGTTGCGTCGGCGGCTCACGGGCCGCGGCGGCACGTCAGATGCGAGGGGGGCGGAACAATCCGTCGAGAAACCCGGAGGGAACAATGGTTTCAGAGAAAGCCGCGAAGGCGAGTTCGGCGAACGCATGAGCGAGCGAAAAGGTCGGACGCGCTTCCGAAAACTGAAGGTGGCAACCGGCGCAATGGCTATGGCCGAGCGTATCAGGATGCTGGTGTCGATCAGGATCGACAGGGTCTCCTGCGACTGCCGCAAACGCATGCGAGGCATGTTCGGGACCGCTCGCCTCATGAATCGATGCGTGATGCAGTTCCTCAGCGAGTTCGGTCGTCGGAAGAGCGAGGCTCGCCGCCGCCAGAACGACGGCGGCGATGAGGGCTAGAATCAGCCGAAGATGCTTCAATCCGACGGTCATCGCGGTTTCGTCTAGAGGTTCTTCACCAATAAATCATTAGGAAATCGCATCCGGGATCGATTTGCGGCCAATTCCGGGCTTCGGCCGAAGGATGAGCCGCGACTTTGTGCAGTCGGTCGCGATTTAAGATCGGGCGTGGAGTAGGTTCGCAAATTGGATGAGTTATCGATCGACGATTCGCAATCGGGGGTGCTCTTGACCAGAACTGCTGTCATCTACGCTCTCGCCGCCTTCGCTGAAATCGCAGGATGCTTCGCGTTCTGGGCCTGGCTCAAGCTCGGCAAATCCGCGTTCTGGATCGCGCCCGGCGTCATCGCTCTTGCGGTTTTCGCGTGGCTCCTCACGTTCATAGACTCGGCCGCCGCCGGACGCGCTTATGCCGCTTACGGGGGCGTCTATATCGGCGCATCGCTCTTCTGGCTCTTTCTGATTGAGGGCGTGAGGCCGGACCGCTGGGATCTTCTTGGCGCGGCTGTTGCCTTCGTAGGGGCGGCGATCATTTTGTTCGGGCCGCGTGCAGCCTGAACCGCCACGCGACGACAGCGCATCATGCGGCGTCCTTTGCGCCGCCATCGGGGCACACTTCCACGGTGACATGCGAAAACTCGCCGATGGCGGCGAGCGAGCGCTTGTAAGCCTCCGGCGACTGCGGGTGCGGCGATGCGACCGACACGATCAACGCCTTATGGCCCGGACCGACATCCCACAAATGAAGGTCTGTGACGCGATCGCCTCCTGTTTCGAGACGCTCCCGGACGCGCGCCGCGAGTGCTTGATCGGGAACAGCATCAAGGAGAACCGCTCCGGAGGACCGCATCAGCCCGAACGCCCAGCGGCCGATGACGATCGCGCCGACGATTCCGATGATCGGATCGATCCGGATCCAGCCGAGCGCTTTGGCCGCGAACAATCCGGCGATCGCGAGGACGGACGTTAATGCGTCGGCGAGTACGTGGAAATACGCGGACTGGAGATTGTGATCCTGGTGGGAGTGTTCGTGTCCGCCGCTGTGATGATGGCCTGGCTCATGACGGCCCCCGTGCAGCAGCCAAGCGCTGACGATGTTGACCAGGAGTCCGAGCACGCCGACCGCGATCGCCTCATTAAAGCGAATCTCTACGGGCGTATTCAGGCGCGATACCGACTCGATGCCGATCAGGATGGCCACGCCGCCAAGAATCAAAGCGCTTGAAAAGCCCGCAAGCTCTCCGATCTTGCCCGTGCCGAACGCGAAGCGCCGGTCTCGCGAAAGGCGGCGCGCATAGAAGTATGCCAGGGCCGAGATTGCCAGGGCGCCTGCGTGCGTCGCCATATGGAACCCGTCGGCGAGCAGCGCCATCGACCCGAAGATGAGGCCGGCGACAATCTCTCCGACCATCATGATGGCGGTTAACGCAATGACGATGCGCACGCTGCGTTCATTACGCAGATGTTCGGCGCCAAGAAAGATATGATCATGACGCTGCGAATCAGTCGTTTGCGATGGCATGATGACTCCTTGGCGCCGTCAGGCGGTCCGCCACATTATTTGGCGCGTTCCCGTGCATCATGAGGCGCCTTGAGATCATTGGA
>JBJXFO010000090.1:0-20022 GCA_046154725.1 Parvularculaceae bacterium
ACTCAATTGCTGGCCAGCAATTAGTCGACGGCGGATTTGCCTTTGACGAGGCCAAGGGCTCTGTCGTGTGGCGCGACGCGAATACGCTGTTTGCAGCCATAGCCGACACGCCAGCGGCATCAACCGCTTCCGGCTATCCGCGCATCGTCCGCCGTGTTTCGCGCGGCCAGCCGCTTGGCGACGCTCCAATTATTTTCGAAGCATCAGAGAGAGATATCGGCGTGTGGCCGATCTCCATCATTCGCAATGGCCAGCGGCACTCCTTCCTGACGCGTGCGCTCACGTTTTTCGAGTCCGAGCATTATCGTCTCTATGCTGACGAAAAACCCGTACGCCTGCCCCTGCCACTCAAATCCGAAATTGAAGGCATTCTCGGCGACCTCCTGATCGTTACCCTGCGCGAGGACTGGCGCCATGGCGGCAAGAGCTTTGCTGCCGGTGATCTCATAGCGCTCGACCTCAAATCAAAAAAAGCAGCGCTCGTCTTTCACCCCGGGCCGCATCAGGCGCTCAGCGGCGTTGCCGTGTCGCAATCGGCAATCATTCTCGAACTTCTCGACAATGTCATCGCGCGCATCGTGCGTTTAACCAGGAGAGGCGCAGCCTGGCATGCGGTTGATATCGGCTTGCCAGGCGAGGGGGTCGCCGCGCTCGGCTCGGTCAATGCAACCGGTGACGACTTTTTCCTGACCTTTGAAAGCCCGATCCTCCCGCCGGCGCTGTTCTACGTTGCGCAAGGCGGCAGCCGGCGCGCGGTCAGACAAAGCCCCGCGCGTTTCGATGCGCGCGGTATCGTCATGGAACAGCGCCACGCCAAGTCGTCCGACGGGACGCGCATTCCCTATTTCCTGATTGGGCGCGAGGGGGCGATACGGCAAGGCAAGGCTCCAACGATCCTTTACGGCTATGGCGGCTTTGAAGTGCCATCAACGCCCAGCTATTCCGGCGTGACCGGGCGGCTTTGGCTTGAACAGGGCGGGCTTTATGCGATCGCCAATATCCGCGGCGGCGGCGAGTTTGGCCCGCGCTGGCATCAGGCGGCGCTGAAATCGAAACGTCAGCACGCGTTCGATGACTTTTTCGCGGTTGCCGAGGACCTGATCCAGTCGGGCGCTACAACGCCAAAACGCCTTGGCGCTTATGGCGGATCGAACGGCGGGCTGTTGATGGGGGTCGCGCTGACACAGCGGCCCGACCTTTTTAACGCGCTGGCGATTGGCGTGCCCTTGCTCGATATGTTGCGGTATACGGAGCTTCTTGCCGGAGCGAGCTGGGTTGGCGAATATGGCGATCCGGCAATCCCGGCTGAGCGGGCAGTGCTAGCGCGCTATTCGCCCTATCATCAGTTGAAGCCCAACCGCGCCTATCCTCGCCCATTTCTGTTTACGTCAACGCGCGATGACCGGGTGCATCCCGGTCACGCCCGCAAGATGGCCGCAAAGTTGAAAGAGCTCGGCTACGACTTTCTCTATTATGAGAATATCGAGGGCGGCCACGGCGCTGCCGCCAACCAAAACCAGGCCGCCTATCGCGCGGCGCTTCAATACATTTATTTCACCCGTCAGTTGATGGACGATTCCGGCAGTAAAGCGAAAGGCTCCCCATGATCCGCACGACCGCAGCACTCGCCCTTGCAGGCGCATGCCTTTTCTTCGCCTCGTCCGCGTCGGCTGATCCTTATCTCTGGCTTGAGGAGGTGGAGGGCGAAAAGGCAATCGAATGGGTAAAGGCGAGGAACGCTGAAAGCCTCGCCGTACTCGAAGGCGACCCGCGATTTGCCGCGATGAACGCCGAGGCCAGGGCAATCCTCAACTCGACAGACCGCATTCCCTACGGCGAGATTCATAACGGCGCCGTTTACAATTTCTGGCAGGACGCCGATCACGTCCGCGGCGTGTGGCGGCGCGCCAGCGTCGAGAGCTATAAGCAGGGCGCACCCGAGTGGGAGACGGTGCTCGACTTCGACAAGCTCGCGGCGGACGAGGAGCGCAACTGGATCCACGGCGATATCGTCTGCCTGACACCGGACTATGTTCACTGCATGGTCGAACTTTCGGATGGCGGCAAGGATGCCGCTTTCTGGCGCGAGTTCGACACCGGGACGAAATCCTTCGTCGACGGAGGGTTTGCGCTCGCCGAGGCGAAGTCCGGCGTTGCCTGGATTAATGACGGCGCGCTTCTGGTTGGAACCGACTTCGGCGCAGGGTCGCTGACGACCTCCGGCTATCCGCGCAGCTTGCGGGTGTGGAAGCGCGGGCTGGCGCTTGGCGATGCAGAGCTGTTCTTCGAGGGGGAAGAAAAGGACGTGGCGGTCTGGCCGAGGGTCGAGCAGGACCCACTTTATGGGCCGCACCTTTTTGCCCAGCGCGCCGTCTCATTCTTTGAGTCCGAATATCATTACCAGTCAACGCTGATTGGCGAGCCAAAGAAACTCCCCCTGCCGTTGAATGCCGACATCGCGGGCGTTATCGGCGGCTATGGCGTCTTTCAATTGCGCCAGTCGTGGAACTATCTGGGTAAAGACTATCGCTCCGGCTCGATTGTTGCGTTCGACCTGCCGGGTTGCGAAGCGGCGGAATTGGTTATGGCGCCGGCGGCCAACCAGTCGATCGAAGCCGTCGAGGTCGGCAAGTCGAGCCTTGTCGTGCAGTACCTTGAGGATGTCTCCGGCAAGGCGGTGCGCCTTGCACGGAACAATAAAGGCGAATGGGCCGCCAAGCCGATCGGCGTTCCGGCAAACGGGGCTGTCACCATCGTTTCGGGCGGCGGCGGTACAGACGACGCCCTGCTCTCTTATGAGAGCCTGACGACGCCGGACACGATCTATTGGGTGACGGCGAAGAACAAGCTTTCGAAAATTCAGACAGCGCCCGCATTCTATGACGCATCGGGCGTCGTCGTCGAACAGCGCTTTGCGACGTCGAAAGACGGAACCAGAATTCCCTACTACATCATGGCGAAGAAAGACGTGCTCGCGCGCGGCGACGCCCCGACCGTTCAGTACGGATATGGCGGATTTCTCGCCGCGATCTTGCCGCTATATTACGACGATCCGGGACGCCCGCAGCACGGCGCGCTCGCTGGCAAGATGTGGGTAAGCCGCGGCGGCGTTCTGGTTCTCACCAATATTCGCGGCGGGTCGGAATATGGTCCGGGCTGGCATCAGGCGGGTCTCAAGGAGAATCGCCAGCGCGTATTCGACGACTTTATCGCCGTCTCGGAGCACCTCATTGAGACCGGCGTGACGCGCGCGTCGAAGCTTGGCGCCATTGGCCGCTCCAATGGCGGCCTTCTCATGGGCGCGATCCTGACCCAGCGCCCGGAGCTTTACGGCGCTCTCGACATCGGCGTGCCGCTGTTCGACATGCAGCGCTACAACAAGCTACTCGCCGGCGCTTCCTGGATGGGCGAATATGGCGATCCCGACAAGACGGACGAGTGGGACTATATCAGTCAGTACTCCCCCTATCAGAAGCTTGAGGCCGGCAAGCCCTATCCTAAGGCCTTTTTCTACACCTCGACGAAGGACGACCGCGTCCACCCCGGCCACGCGCGCAAGGCTGTCGCGAAAATGACGGCGCTCGGCTATCCGGTCTTCTATTACGAGAACATTGAAGGCGGGCACGGCGGCACGGCGAACCAGGACCAGCTCGCCTACAGGACTGCGCTAGAATACGCCTATTTCGCGCACATGCTCATGGGAGACAGTGAGTAGGCCGCACCGCATTGCGCTGCTTTTTCGAGGATTTCCGCGGATTGCAGCGCGAAAAGGCGCCTTTCGAAATTTACAGGACGCGACCGGTGCTCCTTGAGACCGAGACACGCGACGATCGCCCCCGCGCGATTTTACAATCGGGGGGTGATTTCTGCATCGCGCGGCCAGATGCCCTAGCAACCGCAACCGCGCGACAAACCGGACTTGTCAAGACGAGCGCCCGGCGGAGCCCGGCGCAGCCTAAAAAGCATGGGGCCATTGATAGTCCGAAGTCAAACAATCAATAAGGCGACTGCGTTATGGTTAATTCGTGCAAAGATTGTATTCCCTCAGCCGCGACGCAGCGCGGCGTCAAGCTGCCTGCCCTGCCGCGTTTTTTGCAATCAGCGTTTGCAAATTGCCGACAGCGAGGCCGACATTGGCCTTGAAACGCGCGAGCACCGCCTGTTTTTCGGCGTCGGCGGGATCGGCCGCGGCGATCACCTTGCCAAAGCCGTCAAGGCGGCTTTCATAGATCCAGCGCCGGATGCCTTTGTGCTGGCCCCATTGAAACTGGTTCATGATATTCGTCAGCGTCGCGACGAGGTATTGATCCAGCGTATCGGGCAGCGGCACCGCCGTACACAGCGCATTTTTTTGCGCGTCATCCTCGATTGTCGCTTCGATATAGGCGCACAGCGCCGCGCTGAACGCGGGCTGGGGAATGCGCACCATCTGCAGCGTCACAAGCTTGTCCTGAAAAACTGGCACGGCCGGGCGTCGTTCAACCGCCGTTGCTGTACAATCAATGTAAAGCGCGCCCTCAGGCATCGGCAGTGCGCCGCCATCGAGCAGCAAGCCGTCGGCGGCGACCTCTCGCACCCGGCCCATGCGTACGACGTTTTTGAGCTGCCGCAGCAAGTCAACTTCGCCGCGCGAGATCGTCGCATAGTGAAACATTGAGGGCGTGTGTGCCGGGTCGATGCGCATCATCACGCCGCACGCTTCAAGGCGAAGGAAGAGATCGTCCGCCGAGGACGCTGCGGCGATCGCGCCCATCAGATCGGCCTGGCCGCCGATCGTCTGATGAAAGAATTCATCGCCCGGCTGGGTGTGGTGGCGATTGAGGAGCCAGGAATCGCGCGGGACGATCCACGTAATCAGGTCTGCATCAACGCCCGACTTCAACAGCCAGACGCCGACATCCATCGCGGTCTTGCCCGCCCCAAGAATGATAAAGTGCGAGGGGCGCCGCCCCGGGTGCTTCCACAATTGCGGCAAGGCGTTTGGCGGAACAACGGTCGCGCCGTCACTGATCTTGAATTTTGGCGTGTGGGTCGAGGGGACGGTAGTGCCGTAATAGGTGGCGTCGATGACTTTGCGGCGCACAGTTGCGGTCGTTTCGCGGCTCGACAGCAAGGAAACGAAACGGCCCTCGCCGCGATAGTCCGACATCGGAAAATATTCGACGCGCCCGC
The DNA here is from genome assembly GCA_046154725.1 of Parvularculaceae bacterium. GTDB lineage: Bacteria > Pseudomonadota > Alphaproteobacteria > Caulobacterales > Parvularculaceae > Amphiplicatus. The sequence continues at coordinate 5,173 of JBJXFO010000090.1, forward strand.
TCGGGATAAGGCGCTGGTTCATGACCCGGTCGAAATAGCCGCTGACCTCGGCCCCGGACGCCAGTTCGTAATAGCCCTTGTTGACGCCCGCTTCGTCCTTGCGGTTCTCGCCCAGCGCCAGCGAATTGACGCCGTAGAAAGCCGATGGCTGGTGCAGGCTGACAAAGGAATAGGCGTCGTTCCAGTGACCGCCCGGCTTGCCATGGCGATCGACAATGGTGATGTGCGCATCCGTTTCCGAAAGGAGCGTGTCGGCGAAGGCAAGGCCGACCGCGCCACTGCCGATGATGAGGTAATCCGTCTCGATCGTCGCCATCCGCGGCTCCTTCTTCTTGCCAACGGAACGCCGCCAGCCCCTTTCCTGACCTAGCAGCGCGACGGGCTGCCAGCCAACGTCTTGAGGCCGCATATTCAGGTGCTGGCAGGAAGCAGCCGGGCAAGCCCAGTTGCGCCACGCGCTCCTTGAGCCTATAGACCCCCGAAATCCGGAAGCCTTGTCTTCCAGCCTTCGCCTGCACGACCCCCTGACAGAAATAAAGGGACGAGGCCGGCGGGGCGCCGCCGTCGGGGTGACGCCCTCACGGCGGCCGATGTCGTTTGGCGTCGCGAGAGAGTGCATGTTCGACAGTCTGAGCGACAGGCTAGGGTCAATCTTCGAGAAGCTCCGCGGGCGCGGCGCTCTCGAAGAAAAGGACGTCGATGCCGCGCTGCGCGAGGTGCGCGTTGCGCTGCTCGAGGCGGACGTCGCGCTGTCCGTCGCCAAGGACTTCATCGCCAAGGTGCGCGCGCGCGCGATAGGCGCTGAGGTTTTGCGCTCGGTGACGCCCGGCCAGCAGGTCGTCAAGATCGTCCATGACGTGCTCGCTGAAACGCTTGGCGGCGATGCCGAAGACAGCGCGCTGGATCTGGCGATGGCGCCGCCGGCGCCGATCCTGATGGTTGGCCTGCAGGGCTCGGGCAAAACGACGACAACCGCCAAAATCGCCTACCGCTTGCAGACGCGCGAGAAAAAGCGCGTTCTGATGGCCTCGCTCGACACCCGCCGTCCGGCGGCGATGGAGCAATTGAAAGTGCTCGGCGAGCAGGCCGGCGTCAGGACGCTGCCGATCGTTGCAGGCGAGACGCCGCCGCAAATCGCGCGCCGCGCGATGGAGGCTGGACGCCTCGGCGGTTATGACGTCGTTATGCTCGACACCGCGGGCCGGCTCTCGATTGACGAAGAGCTGATGACCGAGGTTGCAGAGATCCATCGGCTGACGAGCCCGATCGAGACGCTGCTGGTCGTCGATGCGCTCACGGGTCAGGACGCGGTCGTCACCGCCGACAAGTTCAAGGCGCGCGTCGCTGTCACCGGCGTTGTGCTGACGCGCGTCGATGGCGATGCGCGCGGGGGCGCTGCGCTTTCCATGCGCGCGGTTACCGGCAAGCCAATCAAGTTCATCGGCGTTGGCGAGAAATTCGACGCAATTGACGTCTTCGATGCGCGCCGCATGGCGGGCCGCATTCTCAGCATGGGCGATATCGTGTCGCTCGTCGAGAGAGCCGCTACCGAAATCGACGCCGAGAAGGCTGAAAAAGCCGCCAAGAAAATGGCGAAGGGCGAGTTCGATCTCGATGATCTCGCCGACCAGTTCCGCCAGATGCGCCGGATGGGCGGCATGGGCGCGATCCTCGGCCTGATGCCCGGCATGGGCAAAATGAAAAAGGCGCTCGATGGCGCCGGCGGCTTTGAAGACAAGGAATTGAAGCGTCAGGAAGCGATCATCAGCTCCATGACGAAAGAAGAGCGCAAGAAACCGGCGCTGATGAACGCCAAGCGAAAAGTGCGCGTGGCGTCCGGCTCTGGTACGAGCGTTCAGGACATCAACAAGCTCCTGAAAGCCCACCGCCAGATGGCCGACATGATGAAGAAGCTTGGCAAAGGCGGCATGAAGGGCCTCGCCGCGCAAATGGCCGGCATGGGCGGAATGCCCGGAATGGGCCGGGGCGGGCCAGACCTGTCCGCGCTCGGCGGCAAAGTTCCGCCTAAAGAGGATATCGATTTCGACGCGCTGGAACGCGCGATGAAGGGCCTCGGTCCGACGCCACCGGGATTGGGCGGATTGCCGGGCTTTGGCAAGAAAAACTGACGTCAACCAAACACTGAAAGGAAACCAGATGTCTCTCAAACTTCGCCTTGCCCGCCGCGGCACCAAGAAGCGGCCGTTCTATCATATCGTCGCCGCCGACAGCCACGCGGCGCGCGATGGCCGCTATATTGAAAAGCTCGGCATCTTCGATCCGCTGCTTGGTAAGACCGACGAAAAGCGCGTGCAGTTCGATGCGGAGCGCATCAAGCACTGGCTCTCCAAGGGCGCGCAGCCGACGGACCGCGTCGCGCGCTTCCTGACCGCGCAGGGCTTGGCCAACTGGAAGCACAGCGACAACCCGAAAAAGGCGGTGCCGAAGGCAAAGGCCCAAGAACGCCTGAAAGAGCGCGCCGCCAAGGCGGCTGCGGCTGAAGCGCCCGCGGCCGACGCTCCTGCTGCGGAGTAAACCTCTGTTGATCGCGCGTCGCCCTTCCGCCGCATTTTTGTCACTGGAAGGCCGCGGCGCGTGTGAATAGAGTAGGTGTATCGCGCAAACGGCGGAGGGGACGATGACCGGACCAGTCTTGAGTTTGAGGAAATCGGCGCTCGCCGCTGTGTCTTTGTTGGCGCTGACGGGCGGCTGCTCGGCGCCGTCAGAAAAATACGCCAGCGCCCCGGTCGCTGAGGCGGTTGTGGCGAGCGATATGGCCCGCAGCGCGGCCTTCGAAAGTGACGCCAGCACGCCTGCGCCTTCGCCGGGTCCGGGCGGCGATGTCGCTAATGCCGGCGTCATGCTCGCCTATTCCTATTCGATGTCGATCGAGGCGCCCAAGACTGTCATCGCGCCTCTCGCTGCCGCGCATGAAAAGGCGTGCATCGAGGCCGGGACGAGCGTCTGTCAGGTGATGGGCTCGTCGGTCAACGCCTATGGCGAAGATCAGGTGAGCGCCTATCTCAATCTGCGCGCCGAACCGAAATGGTTGGCGACGTTTCGCGCCTCGATTGCGACGGACGCCGAGAAAGCGGGCGGCGAATTGACGGCAAACACAGTTGCCGCCGAGGACCTCACGCAATTCATCATCGACACAGGCTCGCGCCTTGAAGCCAAGAAAACCCTCCGCGAGCGGATCAAGTTGCTACTCGAATCGCGCGAGGGAACACTGAACGACGTGCTGGCCGCCGAACGCGCGCTGGCCGAGGTACAGGGCGAGATCGATTCGATGACCGCCTCGCTCGACGCGGCCAAGGCGCGCGTTTCGATGTCGGCCCTGTCGATCAATTATTCGTCCGATCCTGAGACATCATCCAGCATGTTCAAGCCGCTTGGGGAGGCATTTGCCGCGTTTGGCCGCACGTCGATGCAGTCGCTCGCGGACGCAATCAGTTTCGTGGCGCGCACCTGGCCGTCGCTCATCCTCGCGCTTGTCGTTTTGACAATCCTGCGCACCTGGTGGCGCGGACGCCGCCGCAAAGCGTGAGAACTGCTTGCAGTTTTACGAAAGCCTCGTCGGCTTTCTTAACCGGCGTCAGGCAACCCTTAAGTTCTGTTTGCGGGGGCTACGCATGAAAAATCTCTCGGAAGCCGCGATGCTCGCGGCGGCGCTCTTCGTCAATGGCGGCTGCGTTCTCGCGGCCGCCTTCGGGCTGAGCCTTTTAGCGATTTAACTTGCGGGCGTGAGGCGTAACACCTTGCCGACGGCAGCGCCGTCATGATCCTCGGTCGTCACATAGATCGCGCCGTCTGGTCCGACACGAACATCGCGAACTCGCTCGCCGTCGAGATAGCGCTCTTCGCCTACGGCAGCGGCGCTCTCCATATCAACGCGGTGGAGCGCGTTTTTCGCCAAGGCGCCAATAAGCAAGTCGCCGTCCCATCCGGCAAAGAGTGTCCCGCGATAAACGGCAAGCCCCGAGGGCGCGATGGACGGCGTCCAGTATTTGATCGGCTGCACGGTTCCCGGATGCTCCGTGAACGGCGTCACCTGCGCGCCGGAATAATCGATGCCGTAGGTTGCGAGCGGCCAGCCGTAATTTGCCCCTTTTTCGATGATGTTGATTTCATCGCCGCCTTTCGCGCCGTGCTCCGTCTCGTAAACGACGCCTGTCGCCGGATCGATCGCAAGGCCTTGCTGGTTGCGATGGCCGTAGCTCCAGATTTCCGCCAGCGCGCCTTCCTTTGAGGCAAAGGGATTGTCCGCCGGGATCGTCCCGTCGAGGTTGATGCGGACGATTTTGCCGAGCCCGTTAGAGAGGTCCTGCGCTTTCTCGCGATAGTTGAAGCCGTCGCCGATCGTGATCAGCATTGTCCGGTCGGGAAGGATTGCGAGGCGGGCGCCATAATGCGCGGGCGTATCCTTCTTGGTCTTCGTCTCGAATATCGTCTTGATGCCGGACAGTTCTGCGCCGTTGAATGTCGCGGAAATCACGCGCGTCGCGTTGGCGCCCGCGTCGCCTGCGGCATAGGACAAAAAGATCGTGCGGTTGGAAGCAAAATCAGGGTGCGCCAGAACATCGAAAAAGCCGGCCTGACTTTTCACATACGCTTTGGGGACGCCCGCAACCGGGGCTGCAACAAGGCGATCGTCGCGAATGACGCGCAATTTGCCGTCCCGCTCGGTCACGAGGATCGAGCCGTCAGGAAGGAACCCAAGGCCCCACGGATTGACGAGGCCCTCAGCGAGAGTGTCAATTTTTAGCGCGGTTGCGCCCTTTGGCGCAGGCGCTGCTTGAGCCGTTTGCACCGACCGCGCGTCGTTCTTGGCGGCGCCGCAAGCGGTTGATGCAGCCGACAGTGCGACAAGGGAAACCAGCAACACGCGCTTCATGAAATTGACCTTTGTTGGCGATGGCGTTTGGCGACAAACTCTTTCTACTCTATTATCGTGAGACGGGCCGCATAGGCAAACGGCGGGGATTGTCGCATGGCTGTCATCAAGATCATCATCGGCTATCTCATCGCAGTCGCGGTAACGACCTCGGTCGGCAGCGCGCTGCAGTCACATCTTGTCGCCCGCGAGCTTATTCACGCTGGCGGGGCGGTGCCAGTGGACGTCCAGCTGTCAATGATGCATTCCGATCTTCTCAGTTTCGGTCCGCAATTCGGGGCGATTGTGGCGATTGCGCTCGCTGTCGGGTTTATTGCGGCGGCGGTGTTGAAGCGCATTTTGAAGCCGCTTGCCCCGATCGCCTATCCGCTGGCCGGGGCGCTGGCGATTGCCGCGGCGCTTGTGGTTTTGCCGATTATCCTGAAGCTGGACGGCATAACGCCGCTGGCGGGCTCGCGCGGCGCGCTTGGCTTTGCGTTCCAGGCTTTGGCAGGGGCGGCGGGCGGCCTTGCCTTTGCGCTTGTTGCCGGCGGCAAGCGCGCTTAAGCTTTCACTGCACGCGCATCTGGGCTATGGGCGCGGATCATGGCGCAGCCCTACCCAAAAGAGCCGACACGCGGCCCCCGCATTGGCATTGTCAGCTTGGGCTGCCCGAAGGCCCTCGTGGACAGCGAGCGCATCATCACGCGCCTCAAGGCTGAAGGCTACGAGATCGCGCCCAATTACGAAGGTGCGGACGCGGTGCTCGTCAACACCTGTGGTTTTCTTGACTCGGCGCGCGCGGAATCGCTCGACGCGATCGGCGAGGCGATCGCCGAGAACGGGCGGGTCATCGTGACCGGCTGCCTCGGCGCGGAGGAGGGCGTCATCCGCGCGGCGCACCCCAAAGTGCTGGCTGTCACGGGCCCGCACCAATATGAAGCGGTGATGGCGGCGGTTCATGACGCGGCTCCCGCGCCGCATGACCCGCTATTCGATCTCGTACCGCCGCAGGGCGTGCGCCTTACGCCCCGCCATTACGCGTATTTGAAAATTTCCGAAGGATGCAACAACACCTGCTCGTTCTGCATCATTCCGTCGATGCGAGGAAAATTGAAGAGCCGGCGGATCGACGCGGTTTTGAAGGAAGCCGAAAAACTCGTCGATGCTGGCGTCAAGGAGCTGCTGGTCATTTCGCAGGATACGTCCGCCTACGGGATAGATTTAAAGTATGCGCCTTATGCGTGGCGCGGCGCCGACTATGAAACGCGCTTTGTTGATCTCGCGCGCGGTCTGAAAAGCCTCGGCGTCTGGACGCGCCTACATTATGTGTACCCCTATCCGCACGTCGATCATGTGATTCCGCTAATGGAGGAAGGCAGTCTTCTTCCTTATCTCGATATCCCGTTTCAGCATGCAAGTCCGCGCGTCCTCAAAGCGATGCGCCGTCCGGCGCATCAGGAAAAAACGCTCGACCAGATCCGCCGCTGGCGGACAATTCAGCCAGATCTCGTCATCCGGTCGACCTTTATCGTCGGTTTTCCCGGCGAGACCGAGGAAGACTTCTCGCAGCTCCTCGACTGGATCCGCGAGGCGCGGCTCAATCGCGTTGGCTGTTTCAAGTTCGAGCCCGTCAGGGGCGCGGGCGCCAATGACCTGCCCGGCGCCGTACCCGAAGACGTCAAAGAAGAGCGCTACCACCGCTTCATGATGGCGCAGCAAGAGGTTTCGGCCGACCTGCTGCGGGGGTGGATCGGCCGCACGATCGATGTTCTCATTGATGAAACAGACGCTGACGGCGCGATTGGACGGTCATACGCCGACGCCCCCGAGATCGACGGAACGGTGATCCTTGACGGAGAAACCGGCCTCAAACCGGGCGAGCTCGTCCGGGCGCGCGTGACGGGCGCCGATGATTACGATCTGTGGGCAGAACGCCTTGGCTGAGCCGAGCGCGACCAAACAAAGGGCAGATGACATGAAGTTACTTTCGATAACCGTTGCCGCATTGGCATGCGCCGCCGCTCCCGCAATGGCGCAAGATTCGCTGCAAGCGGTCATCAAGGACCACTGGGCGTGGACGCTCGAGCAAAGCCCGACGTTTGCGACGTCGCTTGGCGTTCGCGACTACGATGACCGCCTCGGCGATACCTCGCTCGCAGGCTACGACGTCGCGATCGAGGACCAGAAGGCGTTTCTTGCCCGGCTTAAAACGCTCGATGCCGCAGCGCTTACTCCTGCGGACCGACTGAACCTCGATCTTCTGACGCTTGATCTCGAAAGCGAAATGGACGCCTCGGCTTTCGGCGGCAAATATCTTGCGATCACCAATCGCCGAGGGCCGCACACCTTCATAACCGGCTTGCCGGACGACTTACCGTTCTTCGCGACTGCGGACTTCGAAAGCTACGTAAAGCGGCTGGGCGCCGCGCCCGCCTTTTTCAACGGCGTTACCGAGCGGTTGTCGAAGGGCGTTGAAACCGGTTGGGTGCAGCCTTGCGCATCAATGGCCGGCTTTGAGAAGACGATCCGGTTTCACGTCGTCGAAAAGCCTGCCGATAGCGCGCTGATGACGCCGTTCGACGTCAAGCCAGATGCCGTGTCAGCCAAGGATTGGAAGCGCCTGAAATCGGCGGCGGAAAGCGTCGTCGGAAATGATGTCGTGCCGGCGATCGCCCGCTTCGCCGACTTCTACGAGACAACGTACAAGCCCGCCTGCCGCCAGGACATCGGGGCCTCAAGCCTTCCAGATGGCCGCGCCTATTACGATCTGCTGGCGCGCCAGTTCACGACGACTGAAATGACGGCCGATGAAATCCATACGCTGGGCCTCAGGGAAGTCGCGCGCATTCGCAAAGAGATGGACGGCACGATCAAGGCTGCAAAGTTCGAGGGCGATTTCAAGGCGTTCCAGGAATTTCTGCGCACCGATCCGCAGTTCTATGCCAAAACGCCACTGGAGCTGATGGAAAAGAATTCGCTCGTCGCCAAGAAGATCGACGGCGAACTGCCCAAGCTCTTTGGCCGGCTGCCGCGCATGCCCTACACGCTGAAGGAAATTCCGGCCGACGTCGCTGAAGGCACTACAACCGCCTATTACGAACGCCCGGCAGGCGACGGCAGCCGTGCGGGCGTCTACCGCGTCAATACGTCGAAGCTCGATACCCGCCCGCTCTATGAAATCGAGGCGCTGACGCTGCATGAAGCAGTGCCGGGCCACCATTTCCAGATTGCCCTGTCGCAGGAACTCGATCTGCCGGACTTTCGCAAATATGGGGGCTTTACCGCTTTCATCGAGGGATGGGGCCTCTATGCGGAAAGCCTCGGTCTCGATGTCGGCTTTTACAAAGATCCGTACTCGAATTTTGGGCGGCTATCCTACGAGATGTGGCGCGCATGCCGGCTCGTCGTCGACACCGGCATCCACGCCAAAGGTTGGTCGCGCGACCAAGCGATCGCCTTCATGAAGGACAACACCGTCCTTTCCGGGCACAACATCACGGCAGAGGTCGATCGCTACATCAGCGGTCCGGGCCAGGCGCTCGCGTACAAGATCGGTGAACTGAAATTCAAGGCATTGCGCGCGCGCGCGTCGAAAGCCTTGGGGCCGAAGTTCGACATTCGCCGCTTCCATGATGCGGCGCTCGAGAACGGCGCCTTGCCGCTCTCCATTCTAGACGCACGCATCGATCGCTGGATCGCGGAAGAAAAGGCTCGCTGACCTCTCATGGCGGACGATGATCTCGCTGCCCTGATCCGCCGGACCGCCGCCGCTGTTCGCGCACGGGATTTTCTGTGGTCGGCGGCGATCACGGCCGGCATCGCCGCGATCATCATCGTCTCCGGCGTTGCATCCAGCATATGGCTCCCGATTGCCGCGTGGCTTGCCTTTCTCGCCTCGCTTGCCGTGCGATATCGTCTCTCCTCCGGTCGCGAATGGGCGCTGCCCGTGGAACGCGTGGTTGCAAGCCAGATCAGCGCGAAGGAAGCCGAACTTGCAACGCTGCGGCTTGCGCGAGGCGTTGCTCAGGCGCTGCCAGAGCCATTGTTCATCCTCGACGCCGCCGGTGTCATTGAGCACGCCAATCCAGCCGCTGAGGAGTTCATTGGCGCTAAAGGTCTCGAGGGCCGCCATTTCGCAGCGGCCCTGCGCGCGCCGAACGTCTTTGAAGCCGCGGAAGGCGTTGCGGGCGGCGAGCCTGCGCGCGCCGTTGAATTCACCACCAGCGGATCCGTTGAGCGTCATTGCCGCGCGTTTGTCGCGCCCGTCGGCGAGGTTCGGCCGGTCAAGCGCGTTCTCGTGTACGTGCGGGATCTGACTGGTGAGCGGCGCGTCGAACAAATGCGTGCGGATTTTATTGCGTCGGCGAGCCACGAACTCAGAACGCCGCTCGCGTCGCTGCTTGGCTTTATCGAGACCTTGCGCGGACACGCAAAAGACGATCCCGATGCGCGAGAGCGATTCCTCGCCATCATGCAAGCGCAAGCCGAGCGTATGCAGCGTCTTGTTTCTGACCTGATGTCGCTGTCGCGCATCGAGCTTCACGAGCACGTGCCGCCGCGCGACGTCATCGACCTCGCCGCAATCGCGGAAGATGTTATCGACAGTTTGAAGCCGGTCCTTGAACAGTCCAGGGCGATTGTCGATTTTGAGAACGTCTCCGGCGCGCAATTGCCGGTCGTCGGCGAGCGCGATGAACTTTTTCAGGCAATCCAGAACCTGATCGACAATTCGCTCAAATATGGCGGCGACCCGGCGATGATCAAAATCAAGGTCGGTCGCGGCCTTGCGCCGTCGATTGGCCAGGATGGCGAGATTGCCCATCGCGCCGGCGATGGCGGCGACCAGATCGCTGCTCGACTTGGGGCGCCGGTTGACCTTATCGCTTTCGTGCAGGTGCGCGACTTTGGTCCCGGCATCGAGCGGTCCGACCTGCCGCGCCTGACAGAGCGCTTCTACCGCGTCAGCATTGAACGGAGCAAAAAGATCGGTGGCACGGGCCTCGGGCTCGCCATCGTCAAGCACATCCTGAACCGCCACCGCGGCGGCCTTCAGGTCGAAAGCCGCCCCGCTGGCGGCACCGCCTTCACTTGCTACCTGCCGACGCCGCAAGGCGCAGCGGCAATTTCCTAAGCGGACAAGAATCTGTCACATAAGGCGGCGCAAGGAAGCCACGCCGATAGGGATGACAATCTCATGAACATGGCCTCGGTCGCGCTGTCTTCGCCGGCCGCCCTGTTGCGATCACTCGAGGGCGAGTTTGCCCAAATGGCCGCGCTTGTCGAAACGCAGCTTAGCGAGGCGATTGGCGCGCTTGAGCGCCGCGACGTTGCGCTCGCGCATCGGGTCGTAAAATCGGACGCCAAGGTCGATGCCTTTCATGCCCGGGTTGACGAACGCGCCCATGCGATCTTGCGCACAGGCTCCCTCACAGACCGGCAATTCCGGGAAGCGGCGAGCCTGATGAAGCTTGCGGGCGAGCTTGAGCGCGTCGGCGATCTTGCTAAAAACGTTGCCAAGCGGACGATCGCGGTTGCCCTCGAAACACCTTCGGCATCCGCTGTTTCCGGCGTTGCGCGCATGGGCCGGGCGAGCCTGCGCCAACTCTCTGATATTCTGAACGCTTACCAGTCCAGCAATCTGGACGCAGCAACTGCCGTCTGGCGCGGCGACAACGACCTCGATGAATTATACAGCTCCCTCTATCGCGATCTCGTCAGCATCATGGAACTGGAGCGCGACGAAATAAGCCCTTGCGTTCATTTGCTCTTTATTGTGAAGAACTTCGAGCGCATTGGCGACCACGCAACCAATATCGCTGAAGCGATCCATTTTGTCGAAACCGGCGCGCCGTTCGCGGAACAGCGTCCAAAAGGCGAAGAGCCTGGCGCACAGACGCCGCAAGCCGATCGAAATTGACTGGATGAGAGGTTGGGGCTGCCTTCATGACGAGAACAAAAGTGCTGATCGTCGAAGACGAGGAAGCGATTGCAACGCTGCTTGATTACAATCTTTCGAAGGAAGACTGTGACACTCGCATTGCCCGGGATGGCGAAGACGCGCTCCTGAAAGTGGCGGAGTTTCGCCCCGATATCGTCATCCTCGATTGGCTGCTGCCGAAAATCTCCGGCATCGAGGTTTGCCGCCGGTTGCGCCAGGATCCTGAGAGCCGGAACATCCCGATCATTATGCTGACGGCAAGGTCCGAAGAAGCGGACCGCATTCGCGGTCTTGAAACCGGCGCTGATGACTATCTGACGAAGCCGTTCTCAACGGCTGAGCTGATCGCGCGCGTTCGCGCCGTCTTGCGCCGTATTCGCCCGGCGCTTGTCGAAGACGTTGTTGCGTATGGCGACATCAAGGTCGATCGCACCGCCCACCGCGTTTGGCGCGAAGGCCGCGAAATTCATCTCGGGCCAACCGAGTTTCGCCTTCTCGATCACCTGATCCAGCATCCGGGACGCGTTTTCTCGCGCGAACAATTACTCAACGCAGTTTGGGGCTCGGACGTATTTGTCGAGATCCGCACGGTGGATGTGCATGTAGGCCGCTTGCGCAAGGCGCTGACGAAGCACGAACACGCCGATCCGATCCGCACCGTGCGAGCGGCTGGATACTCGCTCGACATTGCATAATACGGCGGCCGGCCAAACACCGGCAGCCCGGGCTGTTAATTCTATCCGGCGATGCGGCGCTTGCCGTCATCAATAACGCGCGGCAGCGGCGCAACCGGACGATCGGGACGGCGCTGCGCAGGCTGGAAGGCAACATGCGCATGGTAGGCGCAATAGGGCTTGCCGGTTGGCGCGGACTGCCCGCAGAAGTGGAAATCGTCCTTGGCCGGATCGCCGATTGGCCATTTGCACATGTTGCCCTTGAGGGTCGCAACTGTCGTCATATCCCCCGAAGACAGAATGACGGGCGCGACGAATTCTGGTTCGTCAAGGATGCTCTCTATCGGCGCAGCGGCGAACTCCTGCGGCGCAGGACCTCTCATCGCACGGCCCGGCTCGCAGCCGCGCTGAGGCTTGGCTGGCGCGGCCCGCCCGGAAAGCCCAAGTCGATGCACCTTGCCGATCACGGCGTTGCGGGTGACGCCGCCCATCTTTGAGGCGATCTGGCTGGCAGAGAGCCCCTCAGACCAGAATTTCTTCAACAGCTCGACCCGCTCGTCGTTCCACGCCATGGCGCCGCTCCCTGTTTCAATTGAAGGACTTTTTTTGTCGGCTAATCCGCCGTCTGAGGTCATTTGCGTTCACAATATCTAGTGTCGATGGTCTTACGCCTGGAAATCGTTCGTCGGCGTACGCTAAATATAGTACCTCACCGGCGCCAAATTACAACATGGCGCCGCGTAGCAATTTTGCACACTAAATCTGGTAGCAACCAACGCCCCTTGGCCGCGACCTCCGCTTGACCCATTACCGGCGGCATCGCAACGGGACCGATCATGACCGACACGGCTATATCTTCGGCGGACAAAACTCTTGCCGCCACGCCCATGGCAAGCCGGGCTGGCTTTGGCGAGCGGCGGTTTGGGGCTGTGAACTGGCTGGGACTTCAGACGCTCCTCGAGAAAGAGGTCCGGCGCTTTCTCAAGGTCTCGTTCCAGACAATCGTCGCGCCGGTGATTTCGACCCTGCTTTTCCTTGTTGTTTTCATGCAGGCGATAGGCGCGGGGCGGGCGGATATCGACGGCGTCCCTTATGTCGAGTTTCTGGCGCCGGGCCTTGTGATGATGGCAATCCTCACCAACGCTTTTGCCAATTCGTCTTCGTCGATCATCATCGGCAAGGTTCAAGGCTCGATCGTCGATGTTCTGATGCCGCCATTGTCTGCAAGCGAACTGTCGGTCGCCTTTGTCGTTGGCGCTGCCGCGCGCGGGCTCCTCGTTGGCGCCGTAACGGCGGCGACATCTGCGTTTTTCATGATGGGATCGCCCGCGCCAATGCAGATCGCACACCCGCTTGCGATCTTTTATTTCTCGACCATCGCGGCGATCATGTTCGGCATGCTCGGCGTCATCGGCGGCGTCTGGGCCGACAAGTTCGATCAACTGGCCGCGGTAAATAACTTTGTCATTACGCCCCTGACGTTTCTGTCGGGTACGTTCTATGCCGTTCGCGCATTGCCTGAGCCGTTCTTGACCTTCAGTCATTTTAACCCGGTCTTCTATTTGATTGATGGCTTTCGCTATGGTTTTACGGGCGCCGCCGAAGCCTCGATCGCGCTCGGCGCCGCTGTGTCGCTGGGCGTTACCATGGCACTCGGCGTCTGGAGCTATCTGCTCCTCAAGTCCGGCTACAAGCTGAAGAGTTGACGGCGATGGCAGCTCCAGACGATTTCATCCTGGCTTTTCAGGTTGGCGACGGGTCGGTCCGGGGACGGATCGTCAGGCTCGGGGCGGCAATCAACGATGTCCTTGCGCCGCACGCATTCAACGACGCCGCCTCCGAACTCGTCGGCGAGGCGGCAGCGCTCGCAGCGCTGATGGGCTCGTCGTTGAAGTTTGACGGCAAGCTCATCTTTCAGGCGCGCGGCGATGGCGATGTCCGGATGATTGTCGCCGACTACGCGTCCAATGGCGCCATTCGCGCAACCGCTTCGATCGTTGGCCCGGCGCCGGTAAGAGGCCTCGCCAACCTCATGGGCAAGGGGCATCTGGCAATCACGATCGATCAAGGCCCCGATATGGAGCGCTATCAGGGCGTGACTCCCATTGAAGGCCGGACGCTCGAGCAAGCCGCGGTCGCCTATTTCGATCAATCCGAGCAAATTCCAACCGCCATTCGTCTTGCGGTGGGCAAGGTGATGCGGCCTGGCGAAGGCGAAGCATGGCGCGCTGGCGGCGTTATCGTGCAGTTCATGCCGGGCGAAGGCGGCGCGCGCGAGCGCGGCGAGGCAGCCCTCAAATCTGTCGAGGACGAAGAAGCGTGGAACAGGGCCGCCTCCTTCCTCAATACGACGAGAGCTGACGAATTGCTGGACCCGGTTCTGACGGCAGAGCAGCTGCTGTATCGCCTCTTTCACGAAGACGGCGTGCGCGTGTTCGAGCCGAGCCCGGTGCGCGCAGAATGCTCCTGCAACAGCGGCAAGATCTCCGCCGTGCTGTCGCGCTACTCGGTCGAAGAGCTTGCCGAAATGGCTGACGAGGGGCTGATTACCGTCAGTTGCGAATTTTGCCGGCATGATTATTTTTTCGACGCTGAAGGCATGGAGACAGGCCGGTGAAGCAGAAAAAATTTGAGACCGAACTCGACGATCTCGAATTCGAGCTTGCAAAGCTGCAGGAAACGGTTGCCCGCAAAGGCCTGAAAGTGGCGATCGTTTTTGAGGGCCGCGATGCGGCGGGCAAGGGCGGCGTCATCAAGACCATTCTCAACCGGATGAACCCACGGATCTGGCGCGTGGTCGCGCTGCCAAAACCGTCTGACCGCGAGGCGACGCAGTGGTATTTCCAGCGTTATGTTGCGCACCTTCCGGCTGGCGGCGAAATCGTGATGTTCGACCGGTCCTGGTATAATCGGGCTGTCGTTGAGCCGGTGATGGGCTTTTGCACACAAGATCAGTATACGGCCTTCATGCAGGAGGTTCCGCAGTTTGAAGCGATGCTCATCGATTCCGGGACGATCCTTTTGAAATACTGGATCCATGTCTCCGCAGGGGAGCAGGAGGCGCGCTTTCAGGACCGCGCGTCTGACCCCAGAAAGCGCTGGAAGCTGACGCCGATCGACCTTGAGGGGCGCAAGCGCTGGGCCGAATTTTCCCGATATCGCAACGCGATGTTTGAACAGACGCATACGGAGCATGCGCCGTGGCGGACAATCGACGGCGATGACAAGGAGAAAGCGCGGCTGAATTGCATCCGGTCGATTCTCGACACCGTGCCCTACGAGTTTAACGAAGACGCCTTCCGCCCTGTCGCGCTGCCCGCCCGGCAGACGGCGGAAGAGGGCGGCTATGCGCGCTCCGGCAT
>JBJXFO010000092.1:0-12863 GCA_046154725.1 Parvularculaceae bacterium
CAATTTCGCCTTCGCCGCGAAAATCGAACTCCGCGACTTTGCGGGCAAGATCGCGGCCGATTGGCGACAATTGCTCTCCGGTGTCGGCGTCGAACATCGCGCGCCCAGTATCACCGGTCACAATGAAGACGGGCCGGCCGAGCCAGGTTTTAAGGCGCACATCCGTCGCACCTTCGACCTCGGCGATAACCCCGCCTGTCGGATAATAGGAGATTGCGGGAAGTTCCAACGGCGCGCTGATGGCGGCGGCTGTCTCGCCCCTGACGAGCGCAATCGGAAACCAGCTCATGATGACGCCGCTTGCCATCCAGAGCAGCAGCTGCGCGCCCAGCGCAAGGCCAAGCCAGCGGTGCGCAACGTGAACGACGCGGCCAACGCGCATGTCTCAGGGATCCCCGTTAAGCCTCTGCCGCGAACGTTCGCGTAACGCAGTCTCATTACACCGTATCGACAGCCTGCTGATCAAGCCCGCCGCTTGATGAGGCCGCCAACGGGCCAACAGAGTGACATGCATAACAGGCGCGCGCGGGGCTCATACCCACGTCATTTGTACCGGGAACGGCAACAGGCGCGCACCCGGGGGAGAAAAGCGGCAGGCCAGTTGACTTAAGCCGCTTTAGCCGTTCCCGCCTGATGGAAAAACGAGGAAGGAAGTTTGTCATGAACAAAGTTTTGATCGCGGCGATTGCAGCATCTTTGATGTCCGGCGCCGCACAGGCGGGCGGGTGGAGCACCTCGCGCACAATAAATCACGCCGAACTCGACCTCACTGTTCGCGCCGGCGCCGAAGCGATGGCCCGCCGGATCGACGAGGCCGCCTATTATGTCTGCGGCGGCAGGGAGAAATTCCGGTATTTGAGAAACAAGGCGGCGCACGACGCATGCGTGAATGACGCGACGGCCAAGGCGCTGATCGACCTTGATGCGCCGCTGGTCACAGCTTTGTACCAGGACCGCGTTGAAATCTTCGACATTGCGCGAAACTGAAATACGTCGCGCTGCCGGCGGAGTTACATACCTCCGCCGGCATGTTCGTTTGATCAGGCGCGCGTGCCCGAAAAGGTCGACGTGCCAAATGCGCCCAGCTTTACATTGCCGCTCAGCGCATCGCCGGCGACATTGCCGTCAAACTCAAGCTGGATTGGCATTGGCGAGGTCACTTTCGCGGACCATTTGACGTTGTCGCCGGCAACGACGCCGTTCTCGATCGCGACCGAGCCCATATTTCCCGACATGTTACCCGTCAGCTTGCCGCCGTCGGTCATCAATTCAAGCATGCCGCCCTGTTCGCCCATCGGCGTCTTGATCTTGAGGTTCCACTTGCCTTCTACGGCCATGTCGTACTCCCGTGTTGTGGCGCTGACGCGCTCTGCCTGAAATCGTCGCCGGGCATGACAGATGGAGCGCGCCCGCGCAAGCAGGCGCAACACAGCGGCAGACGCCCGGTCAGTTCACGTCCGCCGCGACGCGCAGACCCATATACTGTGCCCGAACCCCCGCATCGATGCGGCTGCGGTTGGCAACCCGGAGGTCGGTGGGGGGGTTCGACCACGCGCCGCCGCGCACAACGCGTTTGCCGCAGTCGCCGTCGGTGACGGCGCGGCCATCTGCCGGCGCGTTGACATAATTGTTCACATAACAGTCAGCGACCCATTCACGCGCATTGCCAAGGACGTCATGGAGCCCGAAGGGATTGGCCTCATGCGTTCCGACGGCTGCGGGCGCGCCGGTTGCGACGCGGCCATTTTCATAACGGTCGCCCCACCAATAGGCGGTCGCGGTTCCGCCCCGCGCGGCGTATTCCCACTCCGCTTCGGTCGGCAGGCGATAGGATTTTCCGGTCTTGCGCGACAGCCAGCGGGCAAATTGCTCACCTTCGCGCCACGAGACGCCAAGCGCAGGCAGTGTTCCGTCGGCGGAATATCCCTTGTCAGGGCAGCCGCCGTCGGCGGCGCACGCGTTCCATTCATCGCGCGTCACCTCGGTGACGCCGATCGCAAAGGCGCCAACCGTCACCTCGCCTTGCGGCCCCTCATAGGCATTGCGGCCAGGTTCATTGTCCGCCGACCCGCGCAGATAGACGCCGCCCGGCAGGCGCATCATGATCGGACAGCTATCGCAATCCCTGTAAGCGCCGGTCTTGTCATCGTTTGCCGCCGCGGGCGTTGCGGCAACCGTTTCAACGACCGTCTCGGGCGGCGCCTCGACCGGCGCGAGCGCAGCCGCTTCAGTTTCTGGATCGAGCATATCGCCCGTCGTTTCGCCTTCGGCGAAAACATCCTGCACGATCCCGCCGTCTTCAAGGACGGCCGCATCTATGCTGGCCGGTTCAACCGGCGCGGCCTCGGCGACCTGTGCAACGGCGGGCGCCGCTTCCGGGTCGCCGCCGCGCGTCAGCATGAAAGCGACGACGCCGATCACCGCCAAGGCGGCGACGATGCCGCCGATCATCAGGGCGCTGCCCGACGATTCTTTTTCAGCAGGAGCAGGCGCGCGCGGCGAGGGACTGGCGGGCGCCCGCTGCTGTTGGGGTTGGGCTTGCGCCGCACGGGGCGGGACAGGCGGCATGGCTTGCCGCGCCGGCGGCTGTTGCGCCGGGCCGGGACGGTTCAGCGCGGCAAGCCGATTTTTGGCGAGCGAGGAGAAATGACCGGCCGGATAGCGCGCCAGATAGGCTTCGAAATCCGATCGCTCAGACCCGTCCTTGATCGAATTCCAGAACGTCGTCTCAATCGTTGAATCGGCCACCGGCGCCGCGGCGGCGAATGTTGGTCCAGCGGGCGCCGCCCCCATGGTCCGCGATCCGCGTTTTGAGATCGCGGTCTTGATGTCTTGCATGAACGCGCGCCAGTTCGGATCGGCGCGCTCGCCGCGCCAATGACGCAAGTCCGCCGTCTGCACCAGTTCGAACCGGATCGGGCGTTCGCAATCCTCGATCAACGCCGGAACGAGCGTTGAACTGCGCTCGCCAACCGTTGCTTCCGCGCGCACCCATTTGGAATTCGACGAGCGTTTCGACCATAAAACGACAACAGCGCCCGCCTGCCGCAGGTTCTGTTCGGTGACTTCGTCATAGGTCTCGCCAGCGCGCAGGGCCGCGTCCCACCAGACTGAAAAGCCCTCGGCCTCAAGCGCATTCGCGACAAGCGCCGCCCTGTCGCGATCTTCGCGATTATAGGAGATAAAAACGTCAGGCACCGGATGATCCCTCCCGCGGCCGGATAGCTACCGCAGCCCGCCGGACTTTGATAGACCGGACGCCAGTCGCGTCCCGCATATGGCCTGGCGCGCAACACCGCAAGGCGGCGTCGGAGCAAAACGGCTAGATGGCGTACGCCTTCAATAACGACCTTTTCTTTAGCGAGGCCGACCGCAGCCTTGCCAAACGCGCGTTCCCGCGTATCGCCTACGCGCTCGACAACCCCTCCTTGCGCAAGGTTTTCGGCGAGTATGACAAGCGCGCCAACGGCGCCAAAAAGCGCGCGCGGCGATGGGGGGTTATCGCCGTTACTCTAGCGACAACGGCGCTGATGATTGCCGCGAGTTCCTCCCTCTACTCGAGCTACGGCGCTAACGTGAGCCGGGCGCTCTCGATCGTCGGCGCTTTTTGCGGCATCAGCAGCGTGACGATCGGGTATTTCGGCGTGATGTTCCGCGGCCGGAAACTGCGCTGGCTGACCGACCGACTTGCGACCGAACGAATGCGCCAGTTCCACTTCCAGCACTATGCGGCGCATGGCGGCGCGATCCTCAAAGGCGCAAAAGACGAAGCCGCCGCGCAATCCTATCTCAACAAGCGGGACCGCGATTTTGAGCGCTTCCAGGTCAATTTTCTCGCGCGCCTTGAAGACGAGTTTCATGCGATCGTCGAGGCCGAAGACAGCGGCGAGGGACTGCTCTTCGATTTCATGACCGATATTCCGCCTCCGGATGATCCGGACCTTGAAGAATATTATCGCGCGTATGAGAGTTTACGGTTCCAGCGCCAGATCGATTACTGCAACCTCCTGCTCAGCGAAACGCGCAGCCTCTGGAAAAACGCGCCCGCCAAGCAGGCAAGATTCTTCAATGGTTTTGGACTGACCTGCCTCGTCGTCATCCTCAGTCTCGATACGCTGATTTTCATGGGCTCGATCGCCGGCCTGCCGTTCCTCGCCGCGCCGATCTTCAGCGTCGCGGGCGTCCTGATTGCGTTTCTGGCGCTGTCGGCCAGAACGATCGAGGAAGGCCTGCAGCCCGGCACCGAAGTCGAGCGTATGCGGCAATACCGTATCGCGCTGAACCGCAGCCTGGTGCGCTTCAAAGGCACGGATGCGCCCGATGAAAAAATCGAGCCCATGGTCGATCTTGAAAACGCTTCCTACGAAGAGATGCTGCCATTCCTCAAGACAAACTTCGAGGCGCGCTTTGTGATGTAGCCCAAGCATATACCCGGGCGTTTTGATTCAAAGGCAAGCAAGGCTGGTCAGGGCGCACAGATCCGGTGTTTTTTTGGCGCGGGCGCGACTGGCGCCGCCGCCGCGCTTCCGGTAGTCGTAATTTCTTCAAGGCAGTTGAGTATGTTAAAAGTCATGCGCAAGCGGCAAGTTCTCTGGGCGGTTCTCTTTTCCATCGCAGCGAGCGGGCTCGTTGCCTGCTCTGGCGCGTCGTCTCCGTCACCAAGCCCGCCCCCTCCATCACCGCCGCCTCCTCCACCCCCTCCGCCTCCTCCACCCCCTCCGCCTCCTCCACCCCCGCCGCCATCGCCGAGCGGCCAACTTGCTTTTCCGACGGCGGAGGGCTTTGGCCGCTTCGCCGTGGGCGGGCGTGGCGGCGCGATTTTCATTGTTTCCAATTTGAACGATTCCGGTAGCGGCTCCCTGCGCGCCTGCGTCGAGGCGTCAGGGCCAAGAACCTGCGTGTTCTCGGTATCCGGAGAGATTCGGGTCAACAGCCGCATCAACTGCGCGTCCCCTTTCCTGACCATCGCCGGTCAGACCGCGCCCGGCGGCGGCATTATGGTGACCAATCGAGGCGGCTCAAATCTCGACGGCACGATGCGCCTTGCCCCGACGTGTGACGATGCAATCGTCCGGCATATGCGCTTCCGGCCCGGACCGCCGCCGTCGGTATCGTCAAACGTCAATGCATTCCAGACCGAAGGCTCGCGCGTCATCATCGATCACTCGTCATTTTCATGGTCGAACGATCAGACGTTGAACGTGATCGGCAATGGCGGCATCACCGGCAGCAGCCTCAGTTTCACGGCGGGCGACGTCACCATTCAGGACTCTTACATTTTCGAACCCCTGAACAACGCCAATCACGTTGCGCAAATCCATGCCTTCGCGACATTTCTATCGGGCGGCGTCGAAGACCTGTCGGTGATCCGCACGGCGATCGCGCACGCCGTTCAGCGCGCGCCTCTGCTGGAGCCCGCTGGCCATGTCGAGTGGATCAACAACATCGTCTATAACTCGCAGAACCCGCATGGCGAACTTTTCACCAAACACGGCGCGCCGTTCTACAACATGACGGGCTCGCTCAATATCTTGGGGCCCGACACCAATCAGAGCAGCGGCGCGGCCTTCGATATTTTCAAGAATGGCGGCCTGAACAACGGCGAGATTTTCATCGGCGGCGCAGGCTGGCCGTCCAATCTTGCATTTAACACAGTGCTCGATCCGAAAGATACGGCGTCGGCCAGCCCGGTCGGGTTTGGGCTATCCGTACCCCAATCATCGGTGCTCCAACCGCTTCGCGCCTACAGTGCCGTCCTGAGGAGCGGCGGCGCCTTGCCGCGCGACCCTGTCGATGCGCGCGTCGTCAGCGAAATCCGCAATTGCACGGGCTCGATCAAAACGCCTGCGGGCATTGTTTATCCGACGCTGGCGAGTGCGCCTGCGCCTGCCGACAGCGACCAGGACGGCATGCCCGATGCGTTTGAAAACGCCAACGGCCTCAATCCGTCGAACGCCTCCGACCGCAATGGCGATCTTGACGGCGACGGCTTCACCAATCTTGAGGAATATCTGAACGGCCTCGCCGATGCGCTCGTTGCTGCGATGCCGGCAGTGCCGGAGCCATCGGCGCTCCCTTGCGGAACCGGCGCATTGATCGCCTCGCCCTCGATCACGACGTTCACGGTGTCGAGAACAGCCGTGTTGCCTGGCGAAACCGTCACTATTACGTGGGCGGCGACCGGAGCGTCGTCCTGTGCCGCCGCCGGGCCGCCGGGCTTTGACGGATCGGTTCCCTGCGCCGGGACCGCGATAGTCAGCTGGCCCTCTGCCAGCGCGAATGAACTCGACTTTACCGCAACCAGCGGCAACTACACCGAAATCGAAGAACGGATTGTTTATGTCAACGCGGCAAGAACAATCCCCGCGCCGGATATTGAACTGACTGCGAGCGCCGCGACCCTGACGGCGGGCCAGCTTGTCACGTTCAGCTGGCGCGAATCGAGAGGCGACCGCCAGCTCCTGTCGGCGCGGTGTGTCGCGTCATCTCCCGATGCGTTCTGGTCCGGCTTCAAGGCAGTTGGCGGGCGCCAAACTTTCGCGGCGCGCCGCTCCGGCGTCTATTCCATCATGTGCACCGGCCCCGGCGGATCAGACACGGCAAGCGTGACGCTGACCGTGAATTGAACGCGGGGCGGCGGCGCGTCGTTCGCCGCGCTCGGACGCAGGTATGCCGTCTGCCTTGAGTTGAAGCAGATACCAAGGCGCATGATGGACTGCGTTGCGCCGAATGGCGCTGTCGTTCTCGAAGCCAAATTTCAACGCGGAGCTTCCGATTTCGGGCGTCGGCCCGCCATGGGTCTGGCGCTATTGCGCAGCCACCCGCTTTTTCAGTTCACCAGCAGCTTCCAGTTCGCGTCGGACCCACTCCGGGGCCATGTCATAGCCATTAGGCCACGTAGGCGCACCAAATTCGAGAAATACACGCGCAAAATATACCGGGTCGCGCAACGGCTCCGCCATGGGCCCGCCCGACATCACAACGCTCGCAAAATCGAACGCGCCGCCGGAGCCATCGGTGAAATGAAACTTCAATCGATGTCCGCCAAGTCGATCGATCTTTGCAATTTTAGTCAGCATCAAGCCCAGCAATCCGTTCGGGTTGGATGTCCAGTCTAGCGTGGTCCCAATTCCGCATCAACGCGGTCTGATTGAGCATTGCCCAGTCTTTAACCAAACGCGCCGCGGCGCGCGGCAATTCTCCCGCGATCACCTCGCCCGTCGCAATCGCAACGTTCGCTTCAAACTCACCGTAAATGGCGTGGAAATGGGGCGGCGGATGATCCTTAACGTACATCCGTATCGCAATCCCGTAAAACCAGGCAATCGTCGGCATTCCGCAGTCCTAATTATCCAGAAAGCTCCGCAGCTTCCGCGACCGTGACGGATGTTTCAGCTTCCTCAGCGCCTTGGCCTCGATCTGGCGGATGCGCTCTCTCGTCACCGAGAATTGCTGGCCGACTTCTTCGAGCGTGTGGTCAGTGTTCATGCCGATGCCGAAGCGCATGCGCAAGACGCGTTCCTCGCGCGGCGTGAGCGAGGCGAGGACGCGTGTTGTCGTCTCGCGAAGATTGCTCTGGATCGCCGCATCGATCGGCAGGATCGTGTTCTTGTCTTCGATGAAATCGCCGAGGTGCGAGTCTTCCTCGTCGCCGATTGGCGTTTCGAGGCTGATCGGCTCCTTGGCGATTTTCATCACCTTGCGCACTTTTTCGAGCGGCATCGAAAGTTTTTCGGCCAGCTCTTCGGGCGTCGGCTCGCGGCCGATTTCATGCAACATCTGGCGCGAGGTTCTGACGATCTTGTTGATCGTCTCGATCATATGCACCGGAATACGGATCGTGCGCGCCTGATCGGCGATCGAGCGCGTGATCGCTTGCCGGATCCACCATGTCGCGTAGGTCGAGAACTTGTAGCCGCGTCGATATTCGAATTTATCGACCGCTTTCATCAGGCCGATATTGCCTTCCTGGATGAGGTCGAGGAACTGCAGGCCGCGATTGGTGTATTTCTTGGCGATCGAGATGACGAGGCGCAAATTCGCCTCGACCATTTCCTTCTTGGCAATGCGCGCCTCGCGCTCGCCCTTCTGCACGGTCTGGACGATGCGGCGGAAGTCTTTGACGGTCAGGCCCGTCTCGGTCGACAGTTTGCCGATTTCCTCGCGCAACTGGACAATCGACTTCTCGCCTTTGCCGGTGAAGTTCTTCCAGCCTTTGCCGGGCTTGGCGCCCATTTTTTCCAGCCAGTCGGGATCAAGCTCGTGGCCGAGATATTCGTTGAGGAAGTCGCGGCGGTTGACGCCGTAATTGTCGGCGAGGCGGACGAGCTTGCCTTCCAGCGCCATCAGGCGGCGGTTGATGTCGTAGAGCTGCTCGACCAGCGCTTCGACGCGCTGGTTGTTAAGGCGCACCGAGCGGACGCGCTCGACGATTTCCTTTTGCAGCTTTTTAAAGCGCTTGCCTTGCGAGGATGAGAGTTCGGAGCCTTTCAGCTCCTCCTCGATCATGATGTCCTGCAAGCGGCGCAGCTTTTTGTAGTCTTCGGAAATCGCGTCGAACGTCTGCATGACGCCGTCGCGCAATTCCGCTTCCATGGCGGACAGAGACAGCGCGCCTTCGTCGAATTCGTCCTCGTCGTCCTCGCCAATCGGCACAGCTTCCTCGAGGCGGGTTGCCTCTTCCTGCTGGACGCGCGCAGCGATGTCGGGTTGTGTCATGTCGGGGCGCGCTTCGGGGCCGCCGCCATAGGTCGCGTCGAGGTCGATGATGTCGCGCAGCAAGACGCGCCCATCGCGCAATTCATCGCGCCAGACGGTGATCGCCTCGAACGTCAGCGAGCTCTCGCACAAGGCGCGGATCATCGTCTCGCGGCCCGCCTCGATGCGCTTGGCAATGGCGATTTCGCCCTCGCGCGACAAAAGCTCGACCGAGCCCATCTCGCGCAGATACATGCGCACGGGGTCGTCAGTGCGATCGGCGGAGGCGCTGGTGTTCGTTGCAACGCCGCGCTCTTCGCGTTTGGCGATCGCTTTGCTCGGGGCGCCCTCTTCGGGTTCGTCATCGCCGCCAGCGTCATCGTTGGCAGGCTCTTCGTCTTCCTCGTCATGCTCGACGACGTTGATGCCAAGCTCGGAGAGCTGCGCCATCACGTCTTCGATCTGCTCGGATGAAAACTCCGCAGACGGAAGGATAGCGTTCAGTTCATCATAGGTGACATAGCCGCGCGCCTTGGCGGTCTTGATCAGTTTCTTGACCTCGCCGTCGGACAGATCGAGGATCGGTCCGTCGCTTGTCTCGGCTTCGGGCGCTTCTTTTTCGGCTTTCTTCGCCATTCGCTGCTCGCCTTTTTCGTTCGGCGCTGTCTCGCGCCCTGAATTCTCTGCGCTACCGGTCGCGTTTGCGCGCCGACACGCTCTCTCGCATTTTGTCGAGCCGGTCGGTAAACTCCGCCGGGCTCGCGTCGCCATCGTCATCAGCTGCGCTTCTGGCGCCGTCCGTCGCAGGCTCGTCGCGCGAACGCACCGCAGCCTGCCACCGGTCTGGTCCGTCAGTAACTGTTTGAGCCGCCGTTTCGATGACTTCCGCTTGCAATTCCGTCGCACGAAGATGCAGTCGAAGGGCGTCATTCCACCCCCATTCGACATCGATCAGCTCAGCGCCCGGCCTCAGGAATCTCAAAATAGTCAGCGTCTCGTCAGTGAGAATGCGCTGCAATGTCCCGGCCTCAGGCGTTTTTTCGAGATGGGCCCGAAGCCCAGCGCTGTCAAGGCCGGGATCGTTGAAGAGCGCGCCCAGCACCGCTTTCAGCAAGCCCGCCAGCGCCGGATCGGACAGCCTTAGGGCAAGAAACGCCTCTTCACGTTTGATCACAAGGTCCGGCTGGCGGATCGCGGCAAGGACCAACGGCGCCTCGCGGCGGTAAACGGTCGGCGCGCCCGCGCGCTTCAACTGCGCGGAAACGCGGACAGCTTCCGGGGGACGGCCGTACCGGCCCTGGCGGCTGTTGGCCTCCCGGCGCGAAGAGGCCGGTTGCCCCCCGCCCGGCCCCGCGCTTGCCGCAGACCGCGAGCTTGGCGCAAACATCGCTTGCAGCCGCCCGGCGATCTCGGCCCCATAGGCGTCGCGAACATCCTTGTCGGCGATGCCGCGAATAAGACCGCGCAAGTGCGCGCGCAGCGCGGCGCGACGCTCCGGCGTGTCAAGCGGGCGGCTCGCCGTCTCGCGCGCCCAAAGGACGTCGGCAAGCCCTTCCGGCCGGTCGAGCAGCGCCTTGAACGCCCCCGCCCCGCCGTCGCGAATCACATCGTCAGGGTCCTTGCCGTCGGGCAAAAACACGAACCGCAGCGATTTGCCGGGTTTCAGCGCCGGCAGCGCGCGATCAACCGCCCGGTGCGCGGCGGCAATCCCCGCCTTGTCACCGTCAAAGCAGAGCACCGGCTCCTCCGACTGGCGCCACAACAACGCGAGTTGCTGATCGGTAAGCGCGGTGCCGAGCGGGGCAACGGCCGTTTTAAACCCCGCGCCGCAGAGCGCGATTGTATCCATATAGCCTTCGCAGACGAGCAGTGGCTCGCCGGTCTTAGCCGCATGCGCCCGCGCGGCCGCGTAATTGTAGAGAACATCGCTTTTGTGAAAGAGCGGCGTTTCCGGCGAATTGAGATATTTCGCGCGCGCCTCCGCTTCCAGCGCGCGGCCGCCAAACGCAATCGCCAGATCGCGCGGACCAAGGATCGGAAACATTACGCGATTGCGGAAGCGGTCATAGGCCGGGCCGCCATCCTCGGGCTTGATGATCAGCCCCGCCTCGATCAGCGTTCCTTCAAGAAAGCCTTTATTTATAAGCGTATCCTTCAGCGCGGTGCGCTCGGTCGGCGCGTAGCCGATGCGGAATTCCTCGATCAGCGCGTCGCTGACGCCCCGCCCCTTCACATAGCCCAGCGCATGTTGCCCGCCCGTCCGGCGCAATTGCGCCGCGAAGAATTGCGCGGCAGCCTCGCATGCTTCGACGAGACCCTTGCGGCGCTCCGCGTCCTGCGCGGCCTGCGGCGAGGATTGCGGGATCTCAAGCCCCGCCTGTTCGGCAAGGCGCTCAACCGCTTCCGGAAACGTCAACCCTTGCGTCTCGGTGAGGAAGCGGATGACGTCGCCGTGCTGGCCGGTCGCAAAGCAATGATAGCTGAGCCGGGTGTCATCGACCGTGAAGGACGGCGTCTTCTCGGTCTTGAACGGCGACAAGCCCCACCAGGCGTTCCCCCGCTTTTTCAGCGCGACCGTCCGCCCGATCACGTCCGACGGCTTCAACCGCGCGCGCAGATCATCGAGAAATTCGGGCGTGAAACGGCTCATGGTCCGGCGAATCGCTTAGTTTGCGGGTACCGAGGGTTAATCGATTGCAAGCCTTGGCGCACGCCGATTTCACCCACAGGCCGATAGCGTTGTCACGCGGGACGCGGGATCGCAGATCTGGCCGTTCTCCGTTCAAGTTTGCCCGCACTGATCAGCGCGTTTTGAAATTTGTGAAAAAGGCGATTTAGGGACGCTGACACTGGAATTCCAGCGCCCCTTACGTCTGCGTTGGCTCGTGACTTCTGTCACTGGCGGATCGGCAGACCTGACCCAGATAGTAAAAATCAACGGGAGGACTTGCCATGATGAAACCAGCCAAAGTGTCGACATCTGCGATCGGCCGACGGGTTCGTGACCTGCTGCTGGCGACTACTTTCGCCTGTGGCGCGGCGCAGGCTGCACACGCCGCCCCGCCGACGAGGAAGGAATGCATCGTAAAAGCGCGGGCGGACTATGACAGCGCTGTGAGCGCCTGCTATCATTGGGCTTCGGATCGGGACCCTTACGTCAATTGCCTCAATGATGCCGCCTACGCGCATCAAACCGCGTACCAAAGATGTCAGAGGATCGTCCGCCGCCCGCCGGCCCTGCCGCCAGTGGAAAAGCCGACCGAAAGAGCGCCGTCGCGCTAAAACATAGCGGGAAGAGCGGCGTGGCCTTACCGGAACAGTCGGGCCGTTCTCGGATCGGGCTCATCGAGCTTAAGGCGGACGTGTTCGATTACACCGTTCGCCTCTACCATCTGAAGCGACGTCATTCGACCATCGAATTTCGCAGCCCGATTGCGTTCGCGGAAATGGTGGCGTCACCTTAGCGTCTACGATTCGGAGACAGGCCAAAAAGGGGGAATTTGCCATGATCGCATTGCCGATACTCGCTGGCGTCGGACTTGTGCTTGCGGCGGAGCAGCTGGCCATAGAGCCTCTGACTGCCCCAAGGGCGCCGTTCGCAGGCGCGCAAGGCGAGTTGGAAATGCAACCGAGCACAGCGCAGGGCACGGGCCGTGCGTGCGCCTGGGGAAGCGCCGACTGCAATCCGTGCTTGATGGACGTCGCAGGGTCGGTGCGGTCGCTACGAAACCGCGGCGATATTCTCGGATTTTTCAGGGGCCCGGCCCCCGACCCTACGAATCTGAAGCATTGGCAAGGCATCCAGCGGCTGATGGGCCTCAACGCCAATACGCTGATCGTCTCGAGTTCCAACGCCGACGAAGCCGGGGTGGCAACAGTAGAGATGGCCTCGCGAAACAAGAGCGGATTGCGGTTCCGGTCCAACCGGCTCGGTCCTAGAGGCGTCCAAGACACACCGCCTCCCGATCACGATAAGATCATTCGGTATCTGAGGCTCGACCGCACCTACAAACACGCCAGCGGCTTTCAGACCGTTGGCATGTCCGTCATCAAATAACTTGGGACGCTTGAGCGTGTTTCCTAACGGAGGTTCCGGCTCATCCTGGGTTTCAGTTTAAGCGGCAGTTCTGGCGTGCTGCAAGCGCCGTTTTTCGAATGTCCTCCTT
>JBJXFO010000093.1:0-3299 GCA_046154725.1 Parvularculaceae bacterium
GTCAACACCGCGCGGATCTATAACCCGGTGAAACAATCGCTCGATCAGGACCCGGACGGATCGTTCATCCGCCGCTGGGTTCCGGAACTCGCCGCACTGCCGCCCAATTTCATTCACGAGCCATGGCGCGCGCCGGACGATTTTCTGCGCGCACGCGGTGTCACGCTCGGCGCGACCTATCCCATCCGCCTCGTCGATCATGAAGCCGCAGCGCGCGCGGCCCGCGAGCGCGTTTATGCCGTGCGCCGGGGCCCCTCCTATCGCGGCGCAGCAGACGCGATCCAGTCAAGGCACGGGAGCCGGAAGTCGGGCCTTGCTGCGACGGGACGTAACCGGCAGGCAAAGACTCAAACGCCGCAAACAGAGTTTGATTTTTGACCGCGCGCCGACCAAGTTGCATTGACATGGACCTTAAGGGAGCTGTCACCCCGGGACGCGCGTCTTCGCGCGTGCGCGGGGTCCACGTCGAAGCACGGCGCCTGCCTCGCCGTGGATTCCGGGCTCCGCCAAGGGGCGGCCCCGGAATGACGGGATCCTTTGAGTCGCAGGAACTGCAATCTGGTATTATTCCGCGGTCCGGAAGCTGACGATTTTCGTCGGCTTTTTCGGCGGTTCGCCGCGCTGGGCCTTGTCGACGGAATCCATGCCTTCGACGACTTGCCCCCAAGCTGTGTATTTCGCGTCGAGGAACGAGGCGTCGTCGAGGCAGATGAAGAACTGGCTGTCGCCGGAGTTGACGTCCGACGAGCGCGCCATCGAACAGATGCCGCGCTGGTGGGAGGTGTCATTGAACTCGGCGGTGAGCTTCTTGCCGGAGCCGCCCGAGCCATTGCCCTTCGGGCATCCCATCTGCGCCATGAAGCCTTCGATGACGCGGTGGAGGCTGAGCCCGTCATAGAAGCCGCTGTCGGCAAGTTCCTTGATCCGCGCGACGTGCTTTGGCGCCTTGTCCGGAAACGTCTCAATGACGAGAGCGCCCGTGTCGAGCGTCAGGATCAGTTTGTTGCTCACAGTTCAATCTTTCCGTTGATGCGCCGGGGCGGCTTGATATCGCAGAGGTCTTTCACGAACCCGGTTTCGTCAACCAGCTTTGCCTCCTTCAGATAGGTCAGGAAAACCTCGCTATCGGAGCGCATGACTTCGATCTTGACCATTTCTGCGGCCGGCACGTCGGCGCCGATCCGCATGCGGACGATCGGCGTCGGGCGTTTGGGCGGCTCGCCCCGCTCGATGCGGCGGGCGTTCTCCAGCCCTTCAACGATCCAGCCCCAGACCGTGTAACGCTGATCCAGATTCTGACGCGCGTCGCCGATGACAAGAAAGAACTGGCTGTTGGCGCTGTTGGGGTCGGTCGCGCGCGCCATCGACATGACGCCCTGGCAATGCGCGCCCCAGACGCGCACGGCGCGGTCAGCGCGGAAGGATCGCAGCGTTTCGGGCTCGGCCCCGACGGGCACGCCGTCAAGGAGGCCAACCCGCGCGGCGACCCGGTCGCGGCCAATCGTCGTGAAGTTCGCGACGTCTTTCGAGTCGCGGGCAAATTCCGCCCCGATGTCGGGCAGGTCAGACCCGCCGGTGCCGTCGCCCTTGGGGTCGCCGCCTTGCGCGACGAAGCCTTCGATCACGCGGTGAAATGTCAGCCCGTCATAAAAGCCGCGCCGGACCAGCGTCTTGATCTGTTCAACGTGCTTGGGGGCAAGATCGGGGCGAAGTTCGATGTACAAAGGCCCGGCCGGCAGGTCGACGACGATCAGGTTTTCGAGATCGACGGGCCGCCATTCGGCGTCGCCGGCGTCCACAACCTTCTGCGCCGGATTGGGCGGGGGCGCCTTGGCGGCGAGGGCGGCGGTTGCGGTCAAGGCAATGACAGCAGCGCTAACGAGCAATTTTTTAATCAAAGGGATCAACTCCTGTACTTCAGCCCTGGCCGTTTTAGTGTCTAGCTCAGCTTTGTGGCGATTGCGCGTCGTCTTCAAAGTTTGGCTCAAAGCCTGGAAAATTTGGCGTTCAGCAACACCGCGACATCCGGCGGCACAAAGCTGGCGATATCGCCGCCGAGGCGCCCGATCTCCTTGACCAGCCGCGAGGCGATGAACTGATAGCGCACGTCCGCCATCAAAAACACGGTCTCGATATCGTCATTGAGGCGCTGATTCATGCCAACCATCTGAAATTCGTACTCGAAATCCGAGACGGCCCTAAGCCCCCGGATGATGAAATTCGCGTTCAGATGCTCGGCGAATTTCATCAGCAGCGTTTCGAACGGGACGACGCGGATGGCGACACCTGACTTTTTCGAGATCTTCGCCATTTCCGCCGAGACCATCGCGACGCGCTCATCAAGAGTAAACAACGGTCCCTTGTCGCGATTGATGGCGACGCCAACGACCAGTTCATCGACCAGCTTTACGGCGCGCTCGATGATATCGACATGGCCGAGAGTGATCGGGTCGAACGTGCCCGGATAAAGGCCGATGCGGTTGGTCATTCCCCATCTCCGTTATCCGCGTCGCCGCTTTCGGCGGCTTCCTCCTCGCCGATATCGCCGATGCGCTCGACCGAGACGACTTTCTCATCGTCGCCCGTGCGGAAGATCGTGACGCCTTGCGTGTTGCGCCCGGCGACGCGGATGCCGCCGACCGGGGTTCGGATCAGCTGGCCGCCATCGGTAACCAGCATGATCTGGTCGCCGTCTTCAACCGGGAACGAGGCGCAGACGGGTCCGTTACGGTCATTGACGACGATTGCGATAATGCCTTTGCCGCCCCGTCCCGAGGTTCGATACTCAAACGACGAGGTGCGTTTGCCGAAGCCCTTGCGGGTCACGGTCAACACGAATTGCTCGGCGCCGCCGAGTTCAGCAATGCGTTGCGGCGACAGCGCGGTGAGCGGCGCACTGTCGTCGTCCGCCGCGTCGTCGCCATCCTCGCCTGCCGCGCGCCGCATGGCGGCAGCGTGCTTGAGATAGGCACGCGCTTCTTCGCTTGTTGCCTCGACGCCGTTGAGGATCGCCATCGAGATGACTTCATCGCTGTCATCGAGCCGGATGCCGCGCACACCGGTCGAGGTGCGGCCGGCAAAGACGCGAATGTCTTCGACGGGGAAGCGGATGCAAACGCCGTTCGCGGTCGTCAGCAGGACATTGGCGTCGGGCTGGCAGATCGACACGCCGACAATCCCGTCCTGGCCGCTGCGCCATTCTTCCTCGAGCTTCATGGCGATCTTGCCGCTGCGATTGATGCGCTGGAAGTCGGAGAGCTTGTTGCGGCGCACCGTGCCGGAGCGCGTCGCGAACATGA